>JBFYYH010000299.1:0-4705 GCA_041310125.1 Syntrophaceae bacterium
TCGCACCGTACCCCTCTTCTGCGCCCATGCCTCTCTCCTCCGTTCCGCCTCCCTGCCCCCGCGGGCGGCCGACGGGAAACTTACCAGATCCGGCAGCGAAAAGACAAACGGTTTGTCTTTCGCCTCCCGGGATGCGTTTTGTTTGACTCCGCCCCCGTTTTTCGATATGACACCTTTGCGCAACCGGGAGAGGGGCTCCCGGCCGCGCCGACTTATTGCTTCGGCAGCCCACTGCGCCGCAGGCTGTGCCTGACTTGATCCGGCATCCAGTCCTGTCCCATATTCCCGCTTTCACGGGAACGAGCCTATCGGCACTCGTGGTTTCCGCAGCAACAATATACCGAACGCGGCGGCGTCCGCTTTCAAGAATCCCGCACCGGTGCATCGTACGCAAACGCCGCACCCCGAGGAGGCTTCCCATGACCCGCATCCTTTTGATCGGCCACGGCGCTCGCGAACACGCGCTCGCCGAGGCGTTCGCCCGCTCCGAGCGCGATCCCCGGCTCCACTCCTTCATGAAGACGAACAATCCCGGCATCGCCTCTCTTTCCGTGGGCGTGCGAATCGGCCGCTACGAGGCCCTGGAAGACGTGGTGGCCTTCGCCCGCGAAACCGACGTCGACTTCGCCTTCGTCGGCCCCGAGGACCCGCTCGGCCACGGCGTCGTGGATGCGCTCGCTGCGGCGGGGGTTCCCGCTGTGGGGCCGACCCGCGCCCTCGCACGCCTGGAGACCTCGAAGTCCTTCACGCGCAACCTCCTGGAGAAGTACGGGATCCCCGGAAATCCCCGGTTCCGCAACTTCGCCTCGCTTGAAGGCGTCGAAGCCTTCCTGGAGGGCCTCGTTGGGATCGTCCTCAAACCGGACGGGCTGACCGGCGGCAAGGGGGTGCTCGTCCAGGGGGACCACTTCCAAACGGAGGAGGAGGCCCTCGTGCTGTGCGCCGAGATCCTGAAGAACCATCCCGGCGTCACTGTGGAGGAGAAGCTCGAAGGGGAGGAGTTCTCCCTGCAGTGTCTCTGCGACGGGCGGACGGTCCAGGCAACCCCCCCGGTCCAGGACCACAAGCGGCGCTTTGCCGGCGACCTCGGCCCGAACACGGGCGGGATGGGCTCCTATTCCTGCTCCGACCACCTGCTCCCTTTTCTCGATTCGGCCGCGGTGGCCGAGGGCCTCGCCATCACCCGCCGGGTCGCGGAGGCGCTCCGCCGGGAGACCGGCGTCCCTTACAAGGGGGTGATGTACGGCGGCTTCATGGTCACCTGCTCGGGGGTGAAGCTGATCGAGTACAACGCCCGCTTCGGCGATCCCGAGGCGATGAACATCCTCCCCCTGCTCCGCACCGACTTCGTCGACATCTGCCGGGCGGTGATCGACGGAACCCTCGACCGCCTCGAAATCGTGTTTGAAAAAAAGGCGACGGTGTGCAAGTATGTCGTCCCGAAAGGCTACGGCCTGCCGCAGGACCATCCCGAGGCCGCCTCCACCTCCTCCCGGATCGAGATCGGCGAGGCGCCGGGGGCGAGGCTCTATTACTCCTCTATCGACCGGAGACCGGACGGGCTCTACATGACCTCGTCGCGGGCCGTTGCCGCGGTCGGCATCGCCGCGGATCTGGCCGAGGCGGAACGGATCGCCGAAGGGGCGGTCTCCGCCGTCCGGGGGCCCGTGGACCACAGGCCGGACATCGGCACCGAACCGCTCATCCGGAAACGGATCGACCACATGAAAAAAATCACGCAAAAACGCAAGGAATGAGGAGGAAAACATGCATCTGAACGGCATCCAGAGGGCCCTGATCAGCGTCACGGACAAGCAGGGGATCGTCGATTTCGCCCGGGGGCTCCGGGAATTCAACGTGGAGATCCTCTCCACCGGCGGCACGGCGGCGCAGTTGCGCAAAAGCGGCGTGCCGGTCATCGACGTGTCCGATTACACGGGGTTTCCCGAGATGATGGACGGAAGGCTGAAGACCCTGCATCCGAAGATCCACGGCGGCCTGCTGGGCCTCCGCGACAACGAGGCGCACATGAAGGCCCTCCGGGAGCACGGGATCGAGCTGATCGACATGGCGGTCATCAACCTCTACCGGTTCGAGGACACGGTCGCGAAGGAGGGCTGCACCCTCGACCACGCGATCGAGAACATCGACATCGGCGGCCCGACGATGCTCCGCGCGGCCTCCAAGAACTACCGCTTCGTCTCCGTCGTGACCGACCCGGAGGACTACCCGAAGATCCTCGAAGAGATGAAACGGACCGGGGGGAAGATCTCCGAGGCGACCAACTTCGAACTTGCGAAGAAGACCTTCCAGCTCACCGCCCGCTACGACGGCGCCATCTCCAATTACCTCGGCCTGCTCGGCGCGGGCAGCGGGGAGAAGCGGGACTTCCCCGACACCTTCTCCTGCCAGTTCTCCAAAGTGCAGGACCTCCGCTACGGCGAAAATCCCCACCAGAAGGCCGCCTTCTATCGGGAGAGGGACGCACAGCTCTCGGCCCTCTCCAACGCCCGGCAGCTCCAGGGAAAGGAGCTCTCCTACAACAACATCATGGACAGCGACGCGGCCTGGCAGATCGTCTCCGAATTCCCCCTGCCCGGCGTTGTGATCATCAAGCATGCCAACCCATGCGGCGCGGCCACCTCCGGAGGCGACATGGCCGAAGCCTTTCGCAAGGCGATGGCGGGCGACCCTGTCTCGGCCTTCGGCGGCATCGTCGCCCTGAACCGGCCCGTGGACCGCAACTCGGCGGGCGAGCTGGTCAAGACCTTCTTCGAGGTGATCATCGCCCCCGCCTACTCCCCGGAGGCGCTGGAGATCCTCGACACCAAAAAAAACGTCCGCGTCCTCGAGATCCCGTTCGGCTGCAGCAAGCGCTCGTCCGGCTACGACTTCCGGCGGGTGATGGGCGGCTTGCTCCTCCAGGACCGGGATATGGACGAGTTCGACATCCGCAAGGCGAAAGTCGTCACGAAGCGCCCCCCCACGGAGGAAGAGTACCAGGCCCTCGATTTCGCCTGGCGCGTGGTGAAGCATGTCAAGTCCAACGCCATCGTCTACACGACCAGGGACCAGCTCGTCGGCGTGGGGGCGGGGCAGATGAGCCGCGTGGATTCGGTCAAGATCGCGGGGATGAAGGCCGTTCTGCCGGTCGAGGGGTGCGTCCTGGGGTCGGATGCCTTCTTCCCCTTCCGCGACGGGATCGACCTGGCCGCGGAGGCGGGAATCACGGCGATCATCGAACCGGGGGGCTCCATCAAGGACGACGAGGCGATCCAGGCCGCGGACGACCACGGGATGGCGATGATCTTCACCGGGATCCGCCATTTCCGCCATTAAATACGGGCATCATCCCCATTGTTGCGGGATTGGGTGAGGGGCTCCGTTTTGGAAGGGAGGGGCTTCTGGTGAAGAAGCGGATTTCTCTCTTGAAATCTTGAAGGAGGAAAGAAGAGATGCAGGAAAGGACCGAGGTGTGGGTCAGCGTCGTGATGGGGAGCGATTCGGACCTCCCGGTGATGGAGGAGGCCGTGAAGGTCCTGGCCGACTTCGGGATCCCCCATGAACTCTTCCTGACCTCCGCCCATCGAACGCCCGAGAGGACGACCACCTTCGCCCGGGGCGCCGCCAAGCGGGGGGTCCGGATCCTGATCGTCGGCGCCGGCGCGGCGGCACACCTGGCCGGGGTGATCGCGGCACAGACCCCGCTCCCGGTGATCGGGGTCCCGATCGACGCCACGTCGCTCCAGGGGCTCGACGCGCTGCTCGCCACGGTCCAGATGCCGGGGGGCATCCCCGTGGCAACGATGGCCATCGGCAAGGCGGGCGCGAAAAACGCGGCCCTCTTCGCTGTCCGGATCCTCGCCCTGGAGGACATGGGGCTGCGGAAGAAGATCGAGGCCTACTCCCGGAAGATGGCCCAGGAGGTCGAGCGGAAGCACGAGAACCTCCGATGACACTCCTCCTGAAGATCGATTCCGCAATGCCGGATGAGGAGACGCTCGCCGAGGCAGTCCGGATCCTCCGCCGCGGCGGCGTAGCCGCCTACCCCACGGAGACCTTCTACGGCCTGGGCGCCGATGCCCTCAGCGAAGCGGCGGTGGAAAAGGTCTTCCGGATCAAGGGGCGAAACTTCCGCAACCCGGTCTCGGTCATCGTCCACGACGAGCGCGGGGTGCCCCCGCTCGTGGCGGGGATCTCCGAGGCGGGACGGATCCTGATGGAGAGGTTCTGGCCCGGCCCCCTCACGCTGGTCTTCGCCGCCGCGCCGTCCGTCTCCCCCCGCCTCACGGGCGGCACGGGAAAGATCGGCATCCGCGTCTCAAGCCACCCCCTCGCGCGGGCGCTCTCCCTGGGCCTGGCCGGACCGCTCACCGCGACCAGCGCCAACCTCTCCGGAAAGCCGGAATGCACCACCGCCGGCGAGGCACTCCAATCCCTCGGGGAAGGCCCGGACGCCATCATCGACGGCGGAGCCACACCCGGCGGCGCGGGTTCCACGATCATCGATGTGGCCGTCTCCCCGCCCCGGATCCTCCGCGAAGGGGTCATCCCCGGCAGCGAGATCCTCTCCACCCTCCGCTAAAAAAGGGCAGGATCGAAAGACCCTGCCCTTTTCAATAAGGAAAGATATCGGTTTTCATACAATGAGGGATCACCCCCTGTCGGGGGGGCTTCGGCAGGGTCCCCGCCCGACTCCCAAATC
>JBFYYH010000300.1:0-5476 GCA_041310125.1 Syntrophaceae bacterium
TGATCCCCGGAGGCTACATCCTGGTAGCGCGAAAGCTACTGGAGAGCGGGATTATGGAGAAGCCCCCGCTATACGCGAAAATGTGGCTGTGGATGCTCTTGCAGGCATCATGGAAGGACCATGGGATGTTGAAGCGCGGCCAGTTTTTCACCTCCATAGACCGCATGAGAGACGCCTTTTCATACAAAATCGGTTATCGGGTGATCCGTCCGTCTGCGAAGGAAATACGGTCCGCTTACGATTTCCTCACGAAGGGCGCAATGATCGGCACAGCGAAGGTCACACACGGGATGATTATAACTATTCTGAATTATGACCTTTATCAGGACGCCTTAAATTACGAAGGGCACACCGAAGGGCACGACGAAGGCACTCCGAGGGGCACAATATTAAGAAAGAAAGAGAAAGAAAGAAATATATATCGTGAAAATGCCCTGGCCGTCCTTTCCTACCTGAACGAAAAAACCGGGAAGCGATACCGAGACACCGGCTTCATAGAGGCCCGCCTGGAGGACGGCGGGACCGTGGACGACTGCCGGAAGATCATCGACGTGAAGCTCCGGGACCCGCACTTCAAGGCAAACCCCCGCTTTCTTAATCCGCAAACCCTCTTCCGCAAGATCCATTGGGATACATACGTCAACGAGGCGATGGAAGCCAAAGCCTCCGGCCGCTGGGGGTCCTCATGGTGACGGACCTTTTCCACGACTGCCGAGCGGGGGCGGCTGAATATAACCGGATGACGGCCCGGCAGATGGAGGAGCGGAACATTTGCACCCCGGTGCAAAAAGAAGACCCGGCGGCGGAGATCCGGGCGGCCATGATCGAGGCGAACCTGGAGGGGATCCGTTTCTGGACGGAGGACGTGGGCGCCCTCGTGACGGTCCGGGAGGCCTTCACCGGAAACACCAGGATCTTCCACTTGACGCGGCACCTGATCGGCCTGGAGACGGCCACAATCGAAAGCCTTGCGGAGGAAATCAATCAATGGCGGACGGACGGATGAAGGACCTGAGGACCTACGACGGCCCTGACAAGATTATCACTTCACACGAAATGCGCGTGCGCCTCATGGAGGACGACGTTTCCGACTTCCATGTCAAGTCCGGGATTCCCTCACTTGACGCAGCCATCGACGGTTTCAGGGGCGGGGAGCTGGTGACGATCAGCGGATGGACGAAGCAGGGGAAGACCCTCCTGGCGCAATCCTTCACGGCCAATTTCGCAAAGCAGCAATACTTCCCGCTGTGGTTCACGTTCGAGGTTCCCGCCCGGCAATTCCTGGAACAATTCGGGAAGCCGCCGTTGATCTATATGCCGACGAAGCTCAAGGCCCACGCCCTGCCATGGCTAGAGGAGCGGGTGCAGGAGGCCTTTCAGAAGTATCACAGCCGGATCGTCTTCATAGATCACTTGCACTATCTGGTGGACCTTGCCCGGATGCGGAACCCGTCCCTGGAAATCGGACAGGTGATCCGCCGACTGAAGACCCTGGCCGTGGACGGCGGCTTCATCGTCTTTTTACTCTGCCATACCACAAAGGGAAAGTCGGAGTCCCTGTCTTACGAGGCGATCCGGGACAGCTCCTTCGTTTCTCAAGAAAGCGATACCGTCTTCATGGTTCGACGGACACCGGACGCGGGAGAGAACGCGGCAGAAATGCGGGTGGAGTTTCACCGGAGGACGGGGGTGATGGAGCGGGTAATCCCCCTGTTGAAGGTGGATGGATACCTGAAGGAGCGGACGAAGGCGCAGCCGCCCCAGAGATACCGGGCGGACCTGGATTGATGGAGGGGCTGACGGTGAAGATCACGCGGGAAGAGGCGCTGTTTTATGTCGGGCTGGCGGCAGCCCTGGTGTTGGCCTGGATGGCGGGTGTGGTGGCCGCGGGGTTGTGGGGATGAAGACGCAAGACTTCAATGATCGGTTGCGAATGCTGTCCGCCATGACCGGCAGCGGTGAGGCGACGGAGCTCTTCAGCATCGCATACGAGGAGCTGCTTGGCCAGGTCAAGGCAGTCGAAGACCGGCAGAAACGGCAGGAATACGCGGCCAGGATGCGTCGGCTGCTGGACCTTCAGCTGGCCTACATGATGAACGCGTGGCTCCGGGGGCAGCGGATCATGGCAGGGGGATAGGGGGCCGATAGCCTTACAGGATCGCCGCCCAATGCACCGGGCGGGCTCCCCAGCCTTGCCCTATCCAATTTTTGCCTTGCTTGCCAACGAGGTTGGCTCAGGTTGCGAAAAATGCGGGGGCCTTATGTGCCCTCCGTACCCAGAAAAACGGACGCATGGAGGAAAACGTGGAACTCTCTGACGCCGCCCAAGCCTTAAAAAACGCGATCCTGGAGCGGAACAATTTTGACGACGACGAGGCGGGCTTAGCCTTGCTGGACGCCGGGCTCCGGGCGCATGACCTGGAGATCGAGGCCCTGGCCATCGTGACGAGGGAGGGGCTGACCGTTCGGGGCGACAGGGGCGGCACCAAGGCGCACCCGCTCCTGGCTGTGGTGAGAGACCAGAGGGCGCAGTTTATGGCGGCCATGAAGATGCTGGGGCTTCTGGAGGCCAACACCGAGCCAAAGAGCGTCGGACGGCCGACTGACTTCCAGCTCCACTTAAAGGGCAAGCGATGAGACGAAAAAACAAGGGCTCGGATTTGACGGACGGCGAGCGCCACCTACTACTGACCGGCGAGTGCTGGCCGCGTGTCGGCAGGGAGTGGCCGGACGGGTCCTCGTGGCTTCGTCCCTACATCCTGGTGAGCCCGGCTGGCCATGACGAACTCCTGGCGCTGTGGCTGCTACACCGCGAGCACCTCCTCCGGGAGTGGGGCAGCCGCCGGGGCAAGCCCTGGGCCAGCACACAATTTGATAATGACCCCGCCATGGGCGGGTATCATAAACCGCAACGCCTCCGCAACAGTCGGGATGCTGGTGGGGGAAGCCGGATCGAGGAGACCCTTTCGGGGCGTCAGCGTGACGTTGACAAACCAGGGCAGCGTGAGGTTGCCGGGAAGGATCGAGGCGGACCGGCGCAACGATGCAAGGCCAGCGCGACGTTGGCGGCGGATCGGCGGGAAGTAGGACCACAAATCAAAACCAAGGAGATTGACCATGTATAGCAAGCACATCGAAAACATCAGGAAACTGAGCGAAAAAATGACGGCGATCCAGGCCAAGGCAATGCAGGAGGGCCGGGCATTGACGGCGAAAGAGGCTGGCTGGGTGGCGGAGTGCGAAGACGCGATTGACGCGGAACGCAAGCACCTTCCGGCGAACAGCCCCCTGACCATGCAGGGTTTCGGCGGATCGAGGGGACTGCCTTCCTCTTCCGGTCCCTTCCCCTCCCTGGGCGAGCAGTTTCAGGCCATTGCGAAGGCCGGGATCCCCGGCGGCCAGGTGGACCCGCGGCTTTACAACGCAGCTACCGGGCTGAGTGAGACGGTCCCGAGTGACGGCGGGTTCCTGGTGCAGACGGACTTCTCGAACGAAATCCTCCAGGCCTCGTTTGAGGTGGGCAAGCTCGCCAAGTTGTGCCGCCGGATCCCGATTTCCGGGAACTCGAACGGCATCAAGATCCCCGGGCTGGACGAAACCTCCCGGGCGGCGGGATCGCGCCACGGCGGCGTCCTTTCCTACTGGAAAGACGAGGCCTCGCAGCTGACGGCCAGCAAACCCAAGTTTCGGCAGATCGAGCTCAGCCTCAAGAAGAACGTGAGCCTGATCTACACGACGGACGAACTCCTCCAGGATTCGACAGCTCTGGAGGCCTACATCCGCAAGGTGGCGGCGGATGAAATCGCGTTTCAGACCGACGACGCCATCGTCAACGGGACCGGCGCGGGAATGCCGCTCGGCATCCTGAATGGCGGCGCCCTGGTCACGATTTCCAAGGAGACCGGACAGGCCGCGGACACAGTGATCCTGGAAAACATCGTCAAGATGTGGAGCCGGATGCTCGGCAGCTCCCGATCGAATGCCGTGTGGCTCATCAATCAGAACGTGGAGCCTCAGCTCTACACCATGTCGCTGTCCGTGGGTACGGGGGGCGCTCCCGTGTTTCTCCCGGGCGGCGGCGCATCGGCAGCGCCTTACATGACCCTCTTCGGGCGCCCCGTCATCCCTTGCGAGCAATGCGCCTCCTTGGGCGACGCCGGGGACATCATCCTCGCCGACTTCTCGAACGGCTACATCATGGCCGAAAAGGGCGGGATCCAGGCGGCCATGAGCATCCACGTGAAATTCGACTATGACGAGTCGGTCTTCCGCTTCGTCATTCGGATGGACGGTCAGCCGGTCCTGGCCGCACCCGTGACGCCATACAAGGGCGGCTCATCCTACACGCAGAGCCACTTCGTGACCCTGGAGGCACGCTAACCTTAACCATGGCCGGGGCTTCGGCCCCGGCTATCATAAGGAGAATAAACCATGTTTTCAGAGACTCTCAAGATCGTTCCCGTCATCAAGACGACGGACTACAACGCGGGGGTGGACGCGGATTCCATCAATATGCGGCATTACCACAAGTGCACGTACATCCTAACCTTCGGCGCCATCACCGGGGATGCCGTTCTGACGGTGAACTCCGGCGCGACGGACGGGGCGAAGACTTCCGCCTTGACCTTTCACTACGCCTTGGGCGGCGCGGCCATCGGTACGGCGGTTGCCGGAAGCACGGCCAGTTGCGACGTGCTGGCGGCGGATGCGACGGCGGCCACCTTGACCCTCACGGCGGCCACGTATGCAAACAAGATGCTTGTCATCGAGATCGACGCGAAGGCCATGGACCTGGCCAACGGGGAAGAGTGGCTGACACTCTCCCTTAGCGACGCAGCGGACGCGGGGATCCTTCACGCCGTGGCCATCCTGGAGCCCCGCTACACGGGGAACCGCTCCGCCACGGCCTTGGCATAGGAGGCAGACATGGCGATCACGGTAACGACACCGGCTGTCGGGAGATCTGGATGGTTCCTCAATGGGATTTCTGCCGACGCCTCGGCGTGCGAAGAGTTGAAGGCGGCCCCGGCCGCCGGAACGGCAATCTACGTTGACCACTTGACGATCAACAACGGCGCGAACGCCATCAGCATTACGATCGGAGAGGGCGAAACCGGGGGCGCTGTCACGACGGCGCTCATCGGCCCGGTTGCAATGGCGGCCAACACCTCCTTGCAATGGACTTTCCTCAACGGCGGGATGAAGCTGACGGCCGCAACGGCCCTTACGGTTGATGCCTCCGGGGCCGGGGCAATCTGTATTTTCGCGTCGGGGCGGATCGGGTAACTGAATCGGCGGAGGGCCGGTGTCGTCCCCACCGGATGGGGCCTTTACTCCTTTTGACCCTTCCCTCCGCCCCTTTTATCCCTGGGCTGAAATGCCTTAGGGCTTCCAGGGTGTGTCCCGGATCGGCGACGACCGGGGGGCCGAATGCTGGGGGGCCTGCGTGACCCTCCCGCCGCCGCGCGTCCCGGGG
>JBFYYH010000301.1:0-3309 GCA_041310125.1 Syntrophaceae bacterium
AGCAGGATTCGGCGATTTCCCTCTCATTGACAAACGACGTCCGGTGGTTAAAATAATCGTGCGAAAAATCTCCGCGGGGCGCTCGCAGGGATCCGACTTTCGCGGTGGGGGAAATTATTGAAGTATTCGTAACTTTTACGGAAGACGATCCAATCGCTTATGGCTGAAGATTACTATCAGATCCTGGGGGTGGAAAAGGGGGCCGGGGCCGAGGAGATCAAGAAGGCCTACCGGAAACTCGCCCTCAAATACCATCCGGACCGCAACCCGGGGAACCGGGAGGCGGAGGAGAGGTTCAAAAAGATCAGCGAGGCGTATGCCGTCCTGAACGATCCAAATAAGCGTAATGAATACGATAGTTTCGGCTCTGAACGCTTCAGCCAGCGCTTCAGCCAGGAAGAGATCTTCCGGGATTTCGATCTCGGTCAGATCCTGCGCGACCTCGGTTTCGGCGGGGTGGGGGGAGACACCCGATTCCGCGGCGCGGGGCGGCAGGGGAACTTCTCCTTCCGCAGCGGAGATCCCTTCGCGGATCTTTTCGGCCGGAGAACCCAGGAGTACCAGCCGCACCCCGCAAAGGGGGAGGATCTTCAGTACAATCTCTCCGTAACGCTCGAAGAATCCGTTTTCGGGGCGGAAAAGAAGCTCGCCCTGCAGCGGGACCATCGGGTGGATGAGGTCAGCGTCAAGATCCCGCCGGGGATCAGCACGGGGAAAAAGCTCAGGTTATCGGGAAAAGGCGGGGAAGGGCTTCACGGCGGTCCTCCCGGCGACCTCTATCTCCACATCACCGTTCAGCCCCATCCGGTTTTCGTCCGGGAGGGGAACGACATCACGATCGAAAAATCCGTTTCCTTCACCCAGGCGGCGCTGGGAACCAGCATCGACGTTTCGACCCTGGACGGAACCGTCAAACGGATCAAAATCCCGGCCGGGACTCAGAACAACACCAAAATCCGCATGAAAGGCTACGGCGTGCCCGCTCTCAAAGGCAGCGGTTCTGCGAAGGGGGATCAGTACGTAAAGATCACAGTCGAGGTTCCGCGGCGGATTACGGAAAGGCAGATGGAGTGGATCCGGAAACTCGCCGAGGAAGGCCTGTAGAGAAATCCGTTTTGTCGCGGGACCAATGTCTCATAAGATATGTTATGTAAACTAAAAGATCGTGGTTCCGCTTTGAGTGCTCTGTAAGTCCCTCTGATGTAAGCTTATGTAATATCCGTTAAGCATCTTCCAGTTCCATTTCCCCGATGACGCCCAATTGATCCTCGATGATCACAACCAGTCCGAGAACGCCTTCGATCTTCATCCCCGCTCCAAGGGCCGCTTGAAGCTCTTCTCTCGACCGGATCAGGTTGCCGATCGCCGTCGCCGCAGCATCGGCAAGGGAAACCGATTTCGCCTTCACACAGCAGGCGGCCGTCCGCCCAAAACTCAGGGAGTGTCCCACCGTCCCCGACGAGGTACAGATTCCGAGCGGCATCTCGGCCCTTCCGACTCGCAGGGAAACCCTCTCGCTCCAAGGCGACCCTCCTGCGAAGATGCCGATATGCAGGTCCTGATTCGCATGGACGAAGAGATCCCCCCCGTTTTCGACGAGGACGTTTCCGGAAAGCGGCAAGAGATCCAGTCCTACCCGCTCGGCCACCGCACCGGCGACGGCCGCCATCGGGCCGACGCCGGCCTTGAGCGACGCCGACATCATCTCCCGGACGATCGGGGGGGCGAATGGGTCATAAGGCACGGGAAGCAGCGAATCGCGGAATCCAGGACGGGCCAGGATGTAGGCTTCGATCTGGGCGCGGTGGCGGTGAACGGACCGGAGAGCCTCCTCGCTAAGATCTGAATCGGCACGTATGAAAAGGTCTGTTTCACGTACAGTTACATTGAAATTCTTCAGATGATCGTTGAAGATCTTCTTGCGGTAGGTTCTTTCAAAATAATCGGCAGATTTGTTGCATTCCATGGGACGGGCACGCAGCTGGGTTTAGACGAACTGGGCTGCTCCGGTTCCGAGAATCTCCTCCACCTCTTTTTTCAGGGCCGGCGAAAGATCCAACCTCATCTCGTCCCCCAGATAGATGACCGTTTCGCACTTCTCCTCCAGCAGACAAATGAAGCTGTCCTGCTTTCCGCGAAACTTGCGGAGTTTGGCCCGCAGGATCTCGATATCCTCCGGGGACGAACTGCGCACATCCACCGTGAAATAGGCGGAATTGAGAGGTTTATCGGATACGGACGCGAAGAGTAAGGCTTCCGCGGCAATGAGCTTTGCGTTGTCTTCCGCGACATCGAGCATCCCCCGGATGAGGAGCGGCTCGTCACCCTGCAGCAGGTCGTAAGCGCTGCGGTAGATTTCCGGGAAAAAGATGGCCGTCACCGTACCCTTCAGGTCTTCGAGAGTCACATACGCCATGGTCTCCTTGCGCTTGGTGGTCACCTCCCGGATGCTGCTCACGATGCCGGCCAGCGAGACGGTTTCGCGATCCAATTTCCTGGACAAGGTGGAGGAATCCGCGCTCGTCAAGATGGGCAGGCGGTCGGAAAAACGGGAAAGGGGGTGGCCGGTGATGTAGAAGCCGATCGTCTCCTTCTCGTGCGCAAGCAGTTCCTTGTGATCCCACTCGGGAAGGTCGGGGAGCGGCGAATCGATCGATCCGGAAGGTGAATGGGGTTTGCTCGATTCGAACGGTTCGAGAAGATTCAACTGGCCGCTCGATCTTTCGCGCTGGCGTTTCTGGGCCTGGTCCATCACCTCTTCGTAACTGGCCATCAAGGGTCTGCGCCTGCTGCCGGTGGAATCGAACGCGCCGCATTTGATCAGGCTCTCGATCACCCGCTTGTTGACCCTTCTCGGATCGACCCGGCTGCAGAAATCGACCAGCGAGCGGAACGGCCCCCCTTCCGCTCGGATCGAGATGATCGACTCGATCGCCCCGACGCCGACATTTTTCACCGCCGCGAGCCCGAAACGGATGTTTTCGCCGGCCACACTGAAATCGCTCATCGATTCATTGATGTCCGGCGGGAGGACGCGGAGCCCCATCTCCCGGCAGCTGGTGATGTGGCTGATGATCTTGTCCCGGTTGTCCTTTTCGCTGGTGAGCAGCGCCGCCATGAATTCCGCGGGGTAATGGGCCTTCAGGTAGGCCGTCTGATAGGAAATGATGGCATAGGCGGTGCTGTGGGACTTGTTGAAGCCGTATTTCCCGAAGGTTTCCATCTGCTCCCAGATCCTTGCCGCCGTGGCTTCGGGGATCCTCTTTTTCCTTGCACCTTCGAGAAACTTTGAGATCGGAAGAGCGTCGT
>JBFYYH010000302.1:0-5405 GCA_041310125.1 Syntrophaceae bacterium
CCCGCTTCGCGAAGAAGGTCACGGTCATCCACCGGCGGAACCGCCTGCGGGCCACGGCGATCCTTCAGCAGAGGGCCTTCGCCAACGAGAAGATCGAATTCGCCTGGGATTCCGTCGTCGAGAAGATCGACGGCCTCGACCTGCTCCAGTGGGTCCGCATCCGGAATCTCAAGACGGGCGAGGAGAGGAACCTCAATGTCGACGGGATCTTCATTTTCGTCGGCCTGAAACCGAATACGGAGGCCTTCCGGGGCCTGGTCGACCTCGATGCGGGGGGCTACATTCGGGCCGAAGCGGACATGCGGACCTCGGCCCCGGGGATCTTCGCGGCCGGGGACTGCATCGCCAAGCGGCTCCGCCAGGTCGTCACGGCCTGCGGCGACGGGGCGACGGCGGCCTTCTCCGCCCAGCTCTACGTCGAGGAGATGAAGGGGGTCGCCTACTGATGCAGGAGTGGATCGGCGTCTGGCAGAATCTCCCCGCAAACCTGAGCCCGAACCTCTTCGAGATCGGCGCCTTTCAGCTTCGCTACTACAGCCTGATGTACCTCGCGGCCTTCGCCTGCACCTATGCCCTGGTCATGCACCGGATCCGGCGGGAGGGCTACCCCTACAGGGCGGAGCAGATCCAGGATTACTTCATCTGGGCGATCCTCGGGGTGATCGTGGGGGGCCGCCTGGGCTACGTCCTCTTCTACAATCCAGCTCACTAACTGCTGCACCCGCTGGAGATTTTTTTTCCCTTCGAGTTCTCGGGCGGGTTCCGCTTCGTCGGGATCAGCGGGATGTCTTTTCACGGCGGCCTGATCGCGGTGCTCCTGGCCACGCTCCTCTTCTGCCGGAAACAGGGGATCGACTTCTGGCGTTTCGCCGACCTCTTCTGCCCGGCCATCCCGCTCGGCTACACCTTCGGGCGGATCGGCAACTTCATCAACGGGGAGCTCTACGGAAGAGCGACCGACGTCCCCTGGGGGATGTTCTTCCCCCTCGACCCGGCGCATCTCCTCCGCCACCCCTCCCAGCTCTACGAGGCCTTCTTCGAGGGGATCGTCCTCTTCGCCGTTCTCTGGCTGATCCGGAAGCGGAGCCCCTTCGACGGCGCGCTGTTTGCCCTCTTCCTGATCGGTTACGGTTCCGTCCGCTTCTTCATCGAGTTCTTTCGTGAGCCGGACGCCCAGCTGGGCTTCATCCTGGGACCCTTCAGCATGGGCCAGCTCCTCTGCCTGCTGATGATCGCGGCCGGCGGGTGGCTCTACGCCTTTCGCCGCCCGGCCGGGGCGAGATGAGGCGGAGACCATTTTTCTTGACATCCAAAACGGTTTCTATATTGTTAAAGCTCAGCTTTTCCGCTCTGCCATTGGATTCATGGGCATGGGATAGTGGTGTGCGAACCCCGTGTCGATGGATTGGAGAGCATGCGTTGTTTGCATTCAGCCAGGGGCGGCTGCGTCTCTCGTCAATCCTCCGTTCGGATCACCCCTGGCCGGCCACCTCGTCCGTGCAGCACCTTCCACTCCGGGATGGCCGTTTTCGAGGATTCTCTTTGGATCAAGATTAAACGGTCGACCTGTGCTTCTCGGGTTGACGGTGAGGTTTGGGGATCAGGGGAGGGGAGCGTTGCCCCCCTGCGTGGGATCCAAGGGCCTTCCCTCAAGGGGAAGATACTGGTGAAAGGAGGAGGAACATGAAGAGGATTATTTTGTTGGCGGCAATGGTTGTGCTGCTGCCCCTTGCACTGGCCGGCAACAGTGAGGGAGCAGCCTATCCTTCCCGGCCGTTGGAGATCGTAGCTCCCGCCAATCCGGGCGGCGGATGGGATGCGATGGCCCGGACGATCAATCGGGTTCTGGAGATCGAGAAACTCTACCCGCAACCGATGGCGGTTCTCAACAAGCCGGGCGGAGGCGGAGCGGTCGGGATGGCGTATATCAACATGAAGAAGGGGGATGATTACGAGCTGGTGGTTTATTCGCCGCCGCTGATCATCAACACGATCAACAAGACCTTCTCCCAGCCCTACAGCACGCTGACCCCCTTGGCCAAGCTGATCACCGACTACCAGGTCTTCATCGTGAAGGCGGATTCGCCATACAAGACGTTCAAGGATCTTATGGCTGCAGTAAAGAAGAATCCCGGCGGGGTGAAGTTTGCCGGAGGGTCTTCTCCGGGATCGATGGACCACCTGGCGTTCTGCAAAGTGGCGAAGATGTCCGGGATCAACGCGAAAGATCTGTCGTATGTCGCCTTTTCGGGCGGCGGCGAGGCCCTGACCACCCTGCTGGGGGGGAACGTGGCGTTCGTCTCCAGCGGGACGGGCGAGGTCCTGACGCACATCGAGGCGGGGACGGTTCGCGCCCTGGCGATCACCTCCGGGGAGCGTCGCGGAGGTCCGCTGAAGGATGTCCCGACCCTCAAGGAACTGGGGATCAACACCACCTATGAAGTGTGGCGGGGTGTCTTTGGAGCCCCCGGCATGTCGAAGGAGGCGCAGGCCTGGTGGGCGGGAACCCTGAAGAAAATGGTGGGAACGAAGACGTGGAAGGAGTCCCTGGAGAAACTCGCGTGGGGGGATGCCTACGCGGATGCGGCTGCATTTTCCAAATTCCTCAAGGATGAGGAGAAATCTTACCGGGAATTGATGACGGATCTCGGTTTTGCAAAATAGACTTCTGCAACCGAACCGCGTTTTCGGGACCGGGGAGGAGGGATGAACCCCGGCCCCGAAAACAGACTGGAGCCATCGTATGAAGGGAAATATAGAGGAGCGCATCGCCAGTGTCGTTTTGATCATTTTTTCTGTGGTCTACCTGGTGGGCGCCTTTTTCATTCCGATGCCGGCTCTCAAGCAGCAGTTGGGCCCGGGCGCCTTTCCCATCGCGATCGGGTTCGGGATGCTGGCCCTGGCCTTCATTTATGCCTGGCAGCAGTTCCGCACGGCCGGGAAGGTCAAGGAGGATGAGGCGGAGATCGAAAAGCGGGCGGTCATCATCGGCGCGGAGGAGAAGATCGAGAAGAAGGTTGACCTCCGGACGATGGGTTTCATCCTGGGGCTGATGCTGTTCTATGCCTTCTTTTTTGAAATCCTGGGGTACGCCATTTCGACGTTCCTGATGTTCATGGTGGGCGTTTTCTACCTGGATCGCCGGCATTGGTTGCGCGACTTGGTGATCGCAGTGATATCCAGTTTTGTTTTGTATTATATTTTTACCGTCTTGCTGCGGGTTCAGCTTCCCGCGGGACCACTGAAGTTTCTGGAGTTCTGACGTGAGATAGAGGAGGTCTGACGTGGATTTTTTAAGCAACTTCTGGAGCAATGTGGCCCTCGGGTTTGGCGTGGCGGTGACGCCGTTTCATCTGATGCTCTGTTTCATCGGCGTCTTCCTGGGGACGCTGATCGGTGTTCTGCCGGGGATCGGGCCGATGACGGGGGTGGCGCTATTGATCCCGCTCACCTTTGGACTGAAACCGAACGCGGCGATTATTCTGATGGCGGGGATCTATTACGGGGCCATGTACGGGGGGTCGACGACGTCGATCCTCGTGAACACGCCGGGAGAGTCCTCGAGCGTCGTCACTTGCCTGGACGGGTACCAGATGGCGAAGAAAGGCCGGGCGGGACCGGCGCTGGCGGCCGCGGCGATCGGTTCGTTCGTTGCGGGGACGTTTGCGACGTTGATGCTGATGCTGTTCGGCCCCTGGGTCGCGGGGATCGCCCTGAATTTCGGCCCCCCTGAGTTCTTCTCCCTGATGCTGGCGGGTCTCACCGTTGTGACGAGCCTGGCGGGGCGCTCCCTGGTGAAGGCGTTGTTTGCGACGCTGTTCGGTCTGGCGATCGCGACGATGGGAATCGACAACCAGAGCGGGGTTCCGCGGTATGTATTCAACAATCCCGAGCTGATGGACGGGCTGGAGTTTCTTGTGGTCGCGATCGGACTGTTCGCCCTGTGCGAGGTGTTCGTGAACATGGCGGACATGAAGGGGGCGGTTCAGGAACGGCTGAGCATCAAGGGCAGTCTCTGGCTGACGAAAGAGGACTGGAAGCGGTTCATCCCCTCGTGTATCCGCGGTACGCTTGCGGGATTCTTCGTGGGCGGGATTGCCGGCGCCGGTGCGGCGGTGGCGAGCTTCGTCTCCTACGGTCTGGAAAAGAAATCCAGCAAATACCGCGACGAATTGGGGCAAGGGGCGATCGAAGGGGTGACCGGTCCGGAATCGGCGAACAACGCCGCGGCAGGGGGGTCGCTGATCCACCTGCTGTGTCTGGGTATCCCGGGGAGCGGCACGACCGCCATCATGCTGGGCGCCCTGCTCATGATCGGTCTGCAGCCGGGCCCGCTGCTCTTTATCCAGCAGCCGGAGTTCGTCTGGGGACTCATCGCCAGCATGTATATCGGAAACGCACTGCTGCTGGTTTTGAACCTGCCCCTGGTGGGGATGTGGGTGAAGCTCCTCGATGTCCCCCTTTACTTGCTCATGCTGTTCATCATCATGTTTTCGTTTCTGGGTGTGTACACGGTCAACAACAGCGTGCAGGATTTGGTTTTGATGGTCGGCTTTGGAGTGATCGGCTACCTGATGAAGCGCCTGGACATCCCGGCCGCACCCGTCATTCTGGGCATCGTTCTGGGCAAGCTCATGGAGGAGAAGATGAGGCAGTCGCTGGTCATCTCCGACGGGAGCCTGATGATCTTCGTGAACCGCCCGATTTCGCTCTTCCTGCTGTTCCTTGCGGTCGTGGCGATCACCAATCCCTACTGGAAGCAGGTCGGTCGGGGCATCCGCCGGTTGTTCGGCGGTGCGGCCACCGCTTCGAAGTAGGCGGAGCAGATGGAGGGATCGCAGTGAAAACCCCGCAGCGACGGGTACTGCAACCGATAAAGGGGGAAAACGCTCATGATCCAGCGAACCCATATTCTTCGCGAGACCAAGGCCGGTATCGAGGAGAGGGGTGACGTCCTGGTGACCCTTGCTCCGGGGGAGGGGAACAGCGGCGTTCAGATCAACGTTGAAAGCACGCTCCTCTCCATGTTCGGCGATCAGATCCGTTCGTCCGTTCTGGAGGTTGTCGAGGGATACGGCCTGAAGGATGTGAAACTGGCCGTCCGCGACCAGGGCGCACTGGATTATGCAATCCGGGCCAGGGTTCAAACCGCCATCGAAAGGGCGCTCAAGGAGGGTGAATGATGGCCAGGCTCCGCCGCTCGCGCATCTATCTGCCGGGCAACCGGCCCCGGATGATCCAGAAAGGTCCGTTGCTGGGGGCCGACGCGGTGATTCTGGATCTGGAAGACTCGGTGATCCCGGAGGAAAAGGATGCGGCGCGGTTCCTGGTTACCCATGCGCTCCGTTTCCTGAACTTCGGGGATACCGAGGTTATGGTGAGAATCAACCCCGTGGACACCTGCG
>JBFYYH010000303.1:0-3185 GCA_041310125.1 Syntrophaceae bacterium
TCGTCCATCACGACCCGGAGCCGGGTCTCGTCCTCCATGAACCGGGAACCCATGTGGTTGTTCACTCCGGAGGCATGGGGAACGGCCGCAAGGTTCTCCGCGATTTTCCGGCGGACCTCCCCTGCTTCCATCGCGATCAGCAGCGCCCCTGGGCCCGGATTTTCCTCCGGGTAGGAGGCGGGTTCCATCGGGAGGTGGAGGAGAATCTCCTTGCCGGCCGCGTGAAGGAGATCGGCCGCCGCCGCCGCATGGGGGGCGTGGGGGAGGATGGCGAAGGCGATGGGCGCCCGCAGCCTGGCCAGCTCTTCGGCAGCCCCGAGATCGAAGCCGATGTCGTCGATGAGGACGGCGACCCTCTGCCCCCCGGGTTCCGGCTCCCTCGTCTGTTTCACCCGCGTCTTCGGCTTCACCGCCTTTGCCCGCGGCTCCGTCCTCCCGGGTTTCCGGGGGACGGCGTCGTCGGGAGGCTCCATCCGCTCCAGGAAAAGGAACACCGCCGCGATCAGGGCTGCGGCGAGGAGGACGGCCGCGACCGGAAATCGTTTCTTGCGCTTCGAAGATTTGATCATCTCTTCCGGACGGATCCGCCGTCCGGTCAACCCTTCAGGTTCTTCTTCAGGATATCCCAGCTCCGGAGGATATCGATTGCATTCTTCAACTGGTTGTCTCTGGCCAGATCATCCGGCTCCTTCTTCGCCCCTTCCGGCTTCGCGTCGGGCTTTGCGTCGGGCTTTGCGTCGTTTTCCCTGGGGGAGGGGATATGGCGATCGAGATCCTTTTCCCGGAGAAGCGGATCCTCAACGCGTTCCTTTTCTTCCGGCGGCCGGACCAGTTTGACGACGATGTCGGGGGTGATCCCCTCCGCCTGGATGGACCGTCCATTGGGGGTGTAGTATTTGGCCGTCGTCAGCTTCACGGCCGCGCCGCCCTCGAGGGGGATCACCGTCTGGACGGAGCCCTTTCCGAAGGTCTGGGTTCCCAGGACGAGCGCCCTCCCGTTGTCCTGCAGGGCGCCGGAGACGATCTCCGCGGCGCTGGCCGTCCCCTCGTTGACGAGGACGACGATGGGGCAGGTCGGTTCGTCCCCGTCGTCCTTTGCAGTGGATTTGCTCTCCATGTTCTTGGATCGGCCCCGCGTGGAAACGATGGCCCCCGTCTTCAGGAAGGCGTCCGATACCTCGACGGACTGGTTGAGCAGACCGCCGGGATTGTTTCTCATGTCGATCACGATCCCTTTCAGGGGGCGGGCCTTCGCCTCGATCTCCCGGAGGGCCTTCTTCAGGTCGTCCCCCGTCCGTTCTTGGAAGGAGGAGATCCGGACATAGCCTATATGCTCCTCGTAGATCCTGGAGCGGACACTGCGGATCTTGATGATGCTGCGCGTGATCGCGATATCCCGAGGCTTGGCCATCCCTTCGCGGAAGATGGTGATCGTCACCTTCGTGTCCTTGGGACCCCGGAGTTTGCTCACCGCCTCGATGATCGTGATGTCCTTCGTCGACTTGCCGTCGATCCGGACGATCTGGTCGCCCGCCTTGACCCCGGCGTTGTAGGCCGGGGTGTCCTCGATGGGCGATACGACTGTGAGGACATCCTTGAGGATCGTGATCTCGATCCCGATCCCGCCGAAGGTACCGCGGGTCTCGACCTCCAGCTCCTTGTACATCTCCGCGGTCATGTAACTGCTGTGGGGATCGAGGGCCTTCATCAGCCCGTTGATCGCTCCCTGGAGGATCTTCTCGGAATCCACCGGCTCCACGTAGTTCTTCTCCACCATGTCCAGGATCTCGGTGAAGGCCTTGAGATTCCGGTAGGTCTTGCGGTCGATTGCGGAGACACGGCTGTCGCCGTACGGGCCGAGCAGAATCAGCGCGGCCAGAAACAACAGAAGCGCCCAGGGCCTCTTCGGGAACAGACTGTTCATCGAAACCTCCTGATGGGATCCATCCGATCGCTTGTTCAAAACGCTTTTAGGATACCACTTTCCCCATGCCAATTTCTATCAATATTTATGAAAAGGATTTGCAGCGGTGACCGTTTGTGTATTAAAAGGAAGTCGTCCGCGCGATAGGGCTCCGGCAGGGGAAGATGACAATTCCGTCATTCACGCCCCCGCTTTCGCGAGGGCAACCTCCAGCGGGAAAGCGAAGCTTCATCTTCAGAAAGCGAAGCTACATCTTCATAATCCACGGCAGGGCCGGATAGCGGGTCGACTCCTGCAGGACAACCTTCGTCATGCTGGCTTGCCGGAGAAATAAAAATGAGTGCATTTTAGGGAATTGCCGGGGATCTGCTCCGGATCGGGAAGGGGGAGGAAGATGGCGGAAGAAAACTGGTTCCAGAAGCTTTCCAAGTCGGAGGACGACCGCTGGATCGGCGGCGTCTGCGGAGGTCTGGGGAAGCACACCCCCCTCCCCTCCTGGATCTGGCGGGTGATCTTCTGCCTGCTCTTCTTTTTCGCGGGAACCGGATTGCTCGTCTATATTCTGCTTTGGATCTTCATGCCGAAAGAACATTAGGAGAGAAACATGAAAAAGTCCGACATCATCGCACGCTTGTCCGAAAAGGAGGGTCTCCGGGGAAAGGAGGCTTTCGAGATCGTCAACCGGATCTTCGACGGTTTCACGAAAACCCTCCGCAGGGGCGGCCGGATTGAAATCCGGGGATTCGGCAGTTTTTCGGTTCGCAACTACTCCCCTTACCGGGGCAAGAACCCTAAGACCGGGCAGCGCGTCGAGGTCGGTCCGAAGAAGCTGCCCTATTTCAAGGTGGGGAGGGAGCTCCGTGAGCGGGTGAACGGCGGCCGGGACAAAGGATAGGCCCCGCCGTGCGGCCGCAGGTTGGAGGGGCAGCCGGGCCGGTGCCGCCCGGCTTGAGGTTTCCGCACCGCTTGGGGCGCTTCGACCTTGTTCGCCCATGAAGGCACTGGGATTTCGCTTCCCGTCCCGGACGCTCGGGCTTCGGGGGGATGCGCCGGGTCTCCTTTCCCTGGGGTGATGACCGTTGCTGATCCTGCCTGAAGACGAGGTCCATCTCTGGTTCGCATTCACCGGGGATTTTGCCGACCCGGAGTCCGCCGCGCGCGGGATCCTGGCCCCCGCCGAGACCGCCCGGATGGAGCGCCTGCGCCGGACGGAGTCCCGCCGTTTGTTTGCGCTGAGCCGCTTCCTAGTCCGGACGACCCT
>JBFYYH010000304.1:0-4136 GCA_041310125.1 Syntrophaceae bacterium
CGATGACGCCACCGAGGGAGGTGACGTTGCCCCCGACGACGGCCGTCCTGGTGAGGACCACCGATCCGCCGATCGCGACGACGCTTTTCTCCACGCTGCCGCTGACCGTGACCTGGCCCCCGACGGCGACGACGTTGCGGACCTTCTGATCCGCATCGATCCTGACGTCGCTGCCGATCCTGACGATGTTTTTCCCCTCCGTTGCGGAGGCCTCCGCCGTTGTGAACGGCAATGCCAGCATCAGCAGAAGGATGATGACAATCCGAATTTTTCTCATGGTTTCTCCTCGAATCCCGCGGGAGGGGTCTTTTCTCCCGTCCCCATGCCATCCCGGGTCCTGCGACCGCCCGTTTCCCTCCGCTGGCGGAGGTATTCGATTACCCCGGGCAGGACGGAAAGAATGACGATCGCGACGATCACCAGGGTGAAGTTGTTCCGGATCATGGGAAGATTCCCGAAATAGTAGCCTCCGAAGAGGAAGATGCCGATCCAGGAGATGCCGCCGCCGACGTTGTAGGTGATGAATCGGGGATAGCTCATTGCGCCGATCCCGGCGACGAAGGGGGCGAAGGTGCGGATGATCGGCACGAACCGCGCGATCACGATCGTTTTGCCCCCGTGCTTCTCGTAGAACCGGTGGGTCCTCTCCAGGTACTCCCGCTTCAGAAACCGGGAATTCCCGTTCTGAAAGACCCGCGGGCCGATGTAGTGGCCGACGGCGTAATTCACCGTATCCCCGGCGATGGCCGCCGTGCAGAGGATGATGAAGAGCCACTCCACCTCGAGCGGCCCCTTGAGGTGCGGGTTCGCGGCGAAGGCGCCCAGCCCGAAAAGCAGGGAATCCCCGGGAAGGATCGGGGTGATGACCAGCCCCGTTTCGCAGAAGATGACGAGGAACAGCAGCACGTAGGTCCAGACGCCGAAATACTGAAGGATCTCAACAAGATACCGGTCGAGGTGAAGAAAGAGATCGATCGCATGGATGAACAGATCGGCCATCGGCTGTGTTTCATTCCCCCTGCTGAAATGGACCGCCTTCCGCAGAGGATGAAACCCCCTGTCCGAAGACGGGTTGGAGTATAGGAGAAGGGGGGCGATCTGTCAATTGGAAACGGCCAAAAAACAACCGAGGAGGGGATCTTTTTTATACGATTTTCCTTGGACATCGGTTCGATATCCTGATACAGAGAACCGGCGCCGGCATGACGCCGGCGCTGTCATCGGGCAGAGTGGCCCTTTTCGTTTCTCGAAATTCCGTGATCCGGTGTTCTGCGAAAGGGGGAAGAGATGATCGACCAGAAAGAAGAGGCGGCAATCTCGGCCGCACGGGGGAAATGGGAGGAAGAGGCGGCCGGGCAGAACGGCGGGGCGGCGGAGGCCGGGAAGCCGTTCGAAACGATCTCGGGCCATCCCGTTGAGGGGCTCTACACGCCGCAAGACCTCGCCGGCACGGATTACCTCAGGGACATCGGGTTCCCGGGGCAGCATCCCTTCACCCGGGGCATTCAGCACAACATGTACCGCGGACGGTTCTGGACCATGCGCCAGTACGCGGGATTCGGAACGGCGGAGGACACGAACCGGCGGTTCCGCTATCTCCTGGAGCAGGGGCAGACCGGGCTGAGCGTGGCCTTCGACCTGCCGACGCAGGTCGGTTACGACTCGGACCATCCCCTGGCTGCGGGCGAGGCGGGCAAAGTCGGCGTCGCGATCGATTCGGTGCGCGATCTGGGAACCCTCTTCTCCGGAATCCCCCTCGACAAGGTGAGCACGTCGATGACGATCAACTCCCCCGCGGCGGTGCTCACGGCGATGTATGTCTCCCTGGCGGAGCGGGCGGGGATCCCTCCGGGCGATCTGCGGGGGACGATCCAGAACGATATGCTCAAGGAGTACGTGGCCCGCGGGACCTACATCTTTCCGATCCGCCCGGCGATGCGGATCGTCGCCGACATCATCGGCTGGTGTT
The DNA here is from genome assembly GCA_041310125.1 of Syntrophaceae bacterium. Taxonomy (GTDB): domain Bacteria; phylum Desulfobacterota; class Syntrophia; order Syntrophales; family UBA5619; genus JAKAFS01. The sequence goes on from JBFYYH010000304.1 coordinate 1,970, forward strand.
CCCGGACCGTGCCCAACTGGAACAGCATCAGCATCAGCGGCTACCACATGCGGGAGGCCGGGTGCACGGCGATCCAGGAGGTGGCCTTCACGGTCGGCAACGGGATCACCTACGTGGAAACGGCCCTCCGGGCGGGGCTGGCGATCGACGACTTTGCCCCGCGGCTTTCCTTCTTCTTCAGCGCCCACCAGGATCTCTTCGAGGAGGTGGCGAAGTTCCGCGCGGCCCGCAGGCTCTGGGCGCGGATCGCAAAGGAGCGCTTCGGCGCGAAGAATCCCCGTTCCGCGATGATGCGCTACCACGTCCAGACGGCGGGCTGTTCGCTGACGGCGCAGCAGCCGTTCCTCAACGTGCTCCGGACGGGATTCGAGGCGCTTTCGGCCGTGCTGGGGGGGTGCCAGTCGCTCCACACGAACTCCTACGACGAGGCGCTGGCCCTGCCCTCGGAGGAGGCGGTGCAGATCGCCCTGCGGACTCAGCAGATCATCGCCCATGAGACGGGGGTAACCGGCACGGTCGATCCCCTGGCGGGCTCCTACTACGTGGAGAAGATGACCGACGAGATCGAGGAGGCCGCCCTGGCGTACATCGACCGGATCGAGAAGAGGGGCGGGATGATCGCCGCGATCGAGTCCGGTTACATCCAGGAGGAGATTTCCAACAGCGCGTACGAGTACCAACGAAAGGTGGAGTCCCGGGAGCGGATCGTGGTGGGGGTCAACCGCTACCAGATCGACGAGCCGCCGCCGACGGGCCTGCTCAGGGTGCGGCAGACGGTGGAAGAGGCGCAGGCGGAGAAGCTCGAGATCCTGCGTCGGGAGCGGAGCGCCGACGCCGTGGCGAGGGCCCTCGACGGGATCCGCCGCACGGCCCGGACCGAAGGGAACCTGATGCCTCCGATCATCGCCGCCGTTCAGGCGGAAGCGACGATCGGGGAGATCTGCGACGCCCTCCGGGACGTCTTCGGCGAGTACCGGGGCGGAACCTCTTTTTAACGGGTCCCGCTCCTCTTTCGGCCGGGGAGCGAGACGGGAAGGGAAACAAGATGACCCAGGAAAAGATCATCCGGGTGTTGCTGGCCAAGCCGGGGCTGGACGGTCATGACCGCGGTGTCAAGGTGATTGCGCGGGCCCTTCGCGACGCGGGCATGGAGGTGATCTACACGGGATTGAGGCAGACGCCGGAACAGATCGTGAACACCGCCATCCAAGAGGATGCGGACGTGGTCATGCTCAGCAGCCTCTCCGGCGCCCACAACCACCTCTTCCCCCGGGTCGCAGAGGGGTTGAGGAAGCGCGGGGTTTCGGACATCCTGGTCATGGGCGGGGGGATCATCCCGCAGGACGACGTCCCGGCGCTCAAGGAGGCGGGGATCCGCGAGGTGTTTGGCCCGGGCACGGAAACGGGGACGATCATCCGCTATGTCCGGGAACACCTTGCCGGACAGGCGGGGGGGAGATGAAGATTCCGGGGATCGACCGCAGCGGAGTGGCGGAGGACCCAAATCCCAGGCCGTTGAGACTTCCTGCGGGCTCGCCGGGGTTCAGTTCCGGTAGAGCGGTTCGATCCTCTCCCTGTATTTCTCCAGAACCACCCGGCGCTTGAGTTTCATCGTCTGGGTCAGCGTCCCGTTCTCCAGGGTAAAGTTCTCCGAGAGGAAGAGGAACTTCCTGGGGATCTCATACCCCCCGTACTTGCCTTGAAGGGCCCGGAGGATCTCGTCGCCGATCATCTTCCGGATCTCTTCCCGCTCGATCAGTGCGGCCATCTCCCCGGGCAGTCCGTTTTTCTTCGCATAGTTCTCCAGAACGGCGGGATCGGGAACCACGAGACAGACCACGTAGGGGCGGTTTTCGCCATAGATGACGGCATTCTGCACCCAGGGGACCAGGCAGATCTCCTCCTCCAGGGAAGCGGGGAAGACGAACTTGCCGTTTTCGAGCTTGAACTGCTCCTTGATCCGCCCGGTGATGTAGAGGAACCCGTCCCCGTCCAGGCGTCCCCGGTCGCCGGTGCGGAAGCCGCCGTCGGCGGTCAGGACCTCCCGGGTCTGTTCGGGCTTGTTGTGGTAGCCCTTCATGACGTTCGGGCCGTAGACGACGATCTCGCCGTCCTTTGCCCCCTCCTCGACCACCGACGGGTCGATGACGATCCGCACCTAGTCGAT
>JBFYYH010000305.1:0-5144 GCA_041310125.1 Syntrophaceae bacterium
TTGAGCTGCGAAAGGGCAATCACCGGCACGGAGAGTTCCTTCGCCAGCCCCTTGAGGGAGCGGCTGATTTCCGAGATCTCCTGCTCCCTGGAATCCTTGTAGGCGCTTCCGCGCATCAGCTGGAGATAATCGAGGACGATCAGCCCCAGTCCGTTTTCGGCCTTGAGGCGGCGGGATTTGGCCTTCATCTCGATGACGGAGATCGCGGGCGTATCGTCGATGTAGATCGGAGCCTCGGAGAGGCGTCCCGCGGCGGTGGTGAGTTTCGGCCAGTCCGTTTCGCCGAGGAAGCCCTTGCGCAGGCGCTGCGAATCGACACGCGCCTCGGAAGCCAGCATACGGGTCGCCAGCTGTTCCCGGGCCATTTCCAGCGAGAAAATCGCGACCGGAACTCCTGTCTCCAGCGCGGCGTGCTGGGCGATGTTTAGGGCGAAAGCCGTCTTGCCCATGCTCGGGCGGCCCGCGATGATGATCAGATCCGATTTCTGGAAGCCCGTGGTCAGGTCGTCGATCTTGTCGAAGCCGGTGGCCACACCCGTGATCAGCTCCTTCTTGGCATAGAGACGCTCGATCGTCTTGAAGCTGTCCTTGATGATCTCCCGGATCGGAAAGAAGGAAGGCCGGACCTTGTTCTCGGAGATCTCGAAGATTGCATGCTCGGCCTCGTCCAGGACGGCGTCGACCTCCATTCCCGCATCGTAGCTCTTGTTGAGGATCTCGGTGGCGGTCCCGATGAGCAGGCGCAGGATGCTCTTTTCCTTGACGATCCTGGCATAATAGGAGATGTTCGCGGCCGAGCCGACATTGTCCACCAGCGAGGCGAGATAGGCCGTTCCTCCGACCTGCTCCAGCCGTTTCTGGTCCCGGAGGATGTTGCTCAGCGTGATCAGGTCGCAGGGTTCGTTCTTTTCGGAGAGGTCCAGGATGGCGGTAAAGATCCTCCGGTGCGCATCACTGTAGAAATCCGGCGGCCTCAGTACCTCCAGAACGGCATTCAGGGCCAGATTGTCCAGAAGGACCCCCCCGAGAACCGATTGCTCGGCCTCGAGATTCTGGGGAGGTACCTTGCTCAGGGAGGCATCGATGTCCTTCATGGCGCACCTCTCACAAAGAGATCTTTGCTCAACCTGAAAATCATCTCCCGGGACGCGCATCGGTTATTTTTCGGGGGACCCTGTCCCCGCCGCTTTAGCGAGGGGGTGCGGGTTCGAAAAACGGTCAGCGCGCAACAGGGAGCATGATTTTCAAAGGTTTCGAAAAGGGAATCCGTCGTTTTCCGTCAGGATTCGGCCACGACGGCGACCTTGATTTCGGCGACCACGCCGGCGCTGACCTTGATCCGCACGGGGAAATCACCGAGCGATTTGATCGGTTCGTCGAGGAGGATGTTTTTCTTTTCGATCTCGACTCCCTGGGCGACCAGCGCCTCTTCAATGTCCTTCGCTCCGACGGATCCGAACAACTTCTCCTGTTCGCCGACCCTCCGTGCGATGGTGCAGACCACTCCGGTGAGCTTCGCTGCCGTCTCTTCGGCCTGCTTCTGGATATGCTCCGCCTGTTGCAGGATCCGGCGCTTCTCGTGTTCGAAGACCTTGAGATTCCGTGGGGTCGCTTCCGCGGCGAGCCCCTTGGGGATCAGAAAATTCCGCGCATACCCGTCCGCGACCTTGACCAGCTCCCCAGCCTTGCCGAGAGACTCCACGTTCTGTCTTAAAATGACCTTCATGATTTTCCTCCTTGGGGGAGGGCGGATCTGGACACCGCCATCCATAATAATGATTTCATGCATCCGCATCCCGGATCGCCCCGATCCTCTTCCGGAAATCGATCCAGATGTCGAACAGACCGAAGGCAATCACCACGATCAGAAGATATTGCTGAACCAGCAGCAGGGTATAGAAGATCGCCCTGAACACCAGCGGAACCTTTTTCCGCCGGAAGAGGAATCCTGCAATGGCCAATCCCTGACCGAGATAGATCAGGGAGCAGACGATCAGGACGTTCATCCCGATGACGTACAGCAGATCCGATGCCGCGAGGACCATTCCCCCCGCGGCGATCAAGAGCCAGACGAGCTTCTCGGGCGCTTTCCAGGAGGCCAGATCGCCGAAATCGGGAAAGCCGGGAAAGTTCCGCTGCAGGAAGCGGCGTCCCGCCAGGAGGTTCAGCCAGACGGTGACGATCGCTCCCGACAGGGTCAGGGCAGGGAATATCCCCGTGAAAAAACGGGTAATCTGCGGGATGTTCTCCCGGAGCAGAAGAATCTGGTCCGTCGGAAAGTTCATCATTTCGTACAAGCGGATGTTTTCGTTCACCATGCGGGCCACAAGGATTTCCAGGAACTCCAGCGGCGCCGCGCCTTTTTGCTGGGCGTGGAAGGTCAGCAGACCGATCCCGAAGATGAACAGGGCCAGCGAGGAGACGGCAATCGTCTTTTCGAGGGAATAGCGGCGTTTGAGAACTTCCGCGAGCATCACGCCTGCAAAACCGATCCCGAACATCACCGAGAGACTGGGACGAAGCCCGAGGAGTCCCAGAATTCCGGAAACGGCAAACAGGGAAGCGCCAAGGGCCATCAGCCCGTCCTTTCTGCCGAGGCGAAGGCAGCAATAGAGGATCGGCAGGGGAGTCATGATGACCACGATCGGTCCGATGAAGGGAATCAGCGCGACGGCGAGAAAGGTGAAGGAGAGGACCGAAACGGCCCAGAGCATGTCGCGATGAAAAACGCCCCTTTTCCCTGTTTCCACGTTCCGAACCCGCCCGATCCATTGAATTCAATCCACGAGATTTCCGGCGATTCGCTTCCGCTGCGCTCTTTGCGTCAAACCGGGTCGCCTCTGTCGGCAAAGGTCTTCTGCACGCGGGATGGAGACGGAGAACGGGGTAAACACGCGGGAAAGAAAACGGCGCAACCGGATTTCTTTTCATCGGGACAGGGACGGCCGCAGCCTGAAGAGACGCCGCCCCTGACCGCGGCCGTCCGATCCCGGGTCTATCCTTCGGATACAACGAAGGGAAGCAGAGCGATCGTACGAGCCCGTTTGATCGCCACGGTCAGTTCCCGCTGATGCTTGGCGCAGTTTCCCGTGATCCGCCTCGGCATGATCTTGCCTCTTTCTGTCGTGAAATCGCGGAGTGTCTGAATTTCCTTGTATTCAATTTTCAGGTTGGAGTCCGTGCAGAAACGGCAGAACTTCCTCCGGTGAAAAAATTTCTTCTGTGGTCTGGGCCCCCTCGGGGGTCTGGATGCAGGTGCGGTGCTCATGGCTGTTTTTCCCCCTTCGTCTCGTCTTCCGGTTTCTCCGGAGTGGCCAAGGCCGCCTCCGTCTCGCCTGTGGACGGTTCTTCCGTTGCCACGGCGGCGGGCGCCGTCTCAGGGGCAGGAGCCGGCGGCTCCACTTTCTTCTGCGAAGCTTCAGCGATCTCTTTCTGCAGGGCCTCGGGATCGACCGCTTCCGCTTTCAGAACGGTCATGAACTTCAAGACTTTGTCGTCGATCTTGAGATTCCTCTCCAGCTCGTTGACCACGGAGCTGGCTCCCGCATAATCGATCAGAATGTAGAATCCTCGAGACTGCTTTCGGATGAGGTAGGCCAGTTTTCTCTTCCCCCATCGTTCGACCTTGACGGGGATGCCCTTCTGTCCCGTGACGATCGCTTCATAGCGGGCGATGAGCTTGGTCAGCTCATCCTCGGATAGATCGACATGGGCAATGAGTATGGTTTCGTATCTCCTCAATTCTGTTGCCTCCTTTCGGCTTTGTAGCCCGGACACCCGGTCCGGGCAAGGAGTCCATCCTTAAAATGAACGCGTCTTCTATACCATCTTTTTTCGTAAATCAAGACCTTTTCGGAATGGTAGGCGATGTGGGACTTGAACCCACGGCCTCTGGTTCCGGAGACCAGCGCTCTATCCACTGAGCTAATCGCCCCCGAGATCGGCCCGACAGCGGATCCGAAACGGCCTGTTCATACTACGGTCACCGGGAAACTTCAATTCTTTTCCGGAAACCTGCCCGGCCTTCCGGGCGGCGGTATCCATGCCATCAATGCCGATCCTTGTCAATCGTTTTTCGTGATCCGTATTGAAATTGTGATCCGGAGCTGATACATTTTCAACAGGGGGGCGCTGCCGGCGCGGGAAGGAATCCCCGCGAGCAGGGAGAATATGCGGTGAAACGCGGCGGTGTTACGGGTGCGATTTGGAGGCGGAGCGTTCCCGAGGGGAGGGCAGATATGCCGGGCTCAGCAAAAGTGTTCTTGGCTCTCGGCCTGTGGATCCTTGGATCCATCTGGGTTCCCTCCGCGTCGGCACTGAGCGAGATCCTGGGTGTCCGGCACTGGGTGGCCCCGGACCACACCCGGGTGGTCATTGATCTGGGCGAGGAGGTTGCTTTCACCGTGGAAAAGGGGGAACGGTGGATCTCCATCGATCTGGAGTCCACCTCTCTCCCGTCCCATATTTCCCCGAGGATTCTTCTCCGCAAACCGGGTGTGGAAGAGGTGGCCCTTTCTGCACGCTCCCCTTCCGTCGTACGCGTTGAACTGACCGTTCCCGAAAAGGTGCAGAGCAACGTCTTCAAACTGAAGAAATTTCAGGATAAGCCCGACCGGATCGTCATCGATATCGTCCTGCCCGAGGTGGCCCGAGAGCAGAGTGAAGCCAGGGAACGGGTCAAGATGACCCGCAAGGAACGGATCGTGGTGATCGATCCCGGACACGGCGGCGAGGCCCCGGGGGCGGTTGGAAGGGGGGGCACGCTGGAAAAGGATGTGGTGCTTTCCATAGCGAAGAAGTTGCGGGGTCTCTTGAACCGGAATGAGGGGTACCGCGCTTTCCTCACCCGTGAGGGCGATTATTATGTCTCTTTCGGAAAACGGCTCCAGATTGCCAGGGAGTATGGTGCGGAGCTGTTCGTGAGCATCCATGCCGACGCCGCCAGGAACCGTTCGGCAGTGGGAAGTTCGGTGTATTCGCTTTCCACCGGGGCGGCGAGCAGCGAGGCCGCCCGGATCCTTGCCCAGAGTGAAAACCTGGCCGATGTGGTCGGCGGGGTGCCCAGCGTAGAGGGCAGCGGGGCCACCGATCCGATCATCCTCGACATGTTCCAGACCCACACCATCAACCACTCCAGGACTTTC
>JBFYYH010000306.1:0-2623 GCA_041310125.1 Syntrophaceae bacterium
GGATTTCCCCGTCGCCTTCCGCGAGGGGCGAGTTCCCGTCGAGGAGGACGAGGAGCGCGTCGGCCGTCTCCAGCCGCTCGCGGACCCGGTCGATCCCCTCCTTTTCGACGGCGTTTTCCGGCGGACGGATCCCGGCGGTGTCGGTCAGACGGACGGGGATCCCGCGGATGTCGAGGGCCTCCTCGATGAAGTCCCTTGTCGTTCCGGGGATCGGGGTGACGATCGCCCGGTTCTCTCCCAGAAGGCGGTTGAGCAGACTGGATTTGCCGACGTTCGGCCGGCCGGCGATCACGATGCCGATCCCCTCCCGGACGATCCGGCCGCGGCGGCCGGTCGCGGCAAGGGCCGCAATCCCGTCGATGACGGATTGGAAAGCGGGGAGGGCGATCTCCGGCGTCTCCGGTCCGCCCTCCTCCCCGGAAAAGTCGATCGCTGCCTCGACGGAAGCCAGCAGGCCGGCGATTTCGCTGCGGATCGCCTCGATCCGGCCGGAGAGCCTCCCCTCCAGACGGCTGATGGCGGCGGAGAGACCTTCCCTCGTCCGGGCGGTGATCAGGTCGAGTACGGCTTCGGCCTGGGCCAGGTCGAGGCGTCCATTGAGGAAGGCCCGCTTCGTGAACTCCCCCCTTTCGGCGGGACGGGCGCCGGCCCGGAGCGTTTCCAGGAGCACGCTCCGCAGGACGAGCGGTCCGCCGTGGCAGCTGATCTCGAGGATGTCTTCGCCCGTGTAGGAGCGGGGCGCACGGAAGAAGGAGACGAGGACCTCGTCGAGGGTCTCCCCCGTTTCCGGCGCAACGATCCGGCCGTGGTAGAGGCGGTGGGAGGCGAAGGAGGGGAGAGGGAAGGAGGGGAGAGGGAAGGAGGGGTGGAACAGCCGCCGGGCGATCCCTTCCGCCCCGGAACCGCTGATGCGGATCACGCCGATTCCTCCGACGCCGGGCGGTGTCGCGATGGCCGCGATGGTATCCCTGAAGATCATGGCGCCGGGGCCTCCATCCGCGAAAAAGCGGTCAGCCGCCCGCCGGGTTCGTCCTGCGGCGCGCGGGCAGGATCAGGATCTTCCGGTATTCTCCCTCGCCGCGGCTCTTCGTGGTCAGGGTCGGATCGTTCTGCACGGAGAGGTGGACGATGCGGCGGTCATGGGCGTTCAGATGGCCGACCGTCACCGGCTTTTTCGTCTGCTTCGCCTTTTCGCCGAGCCGGAGCGCAAGGGAGATGAGGGATTCCTCCCGCCGCTTGCGGTACTCCTCCGTGTCGATGACGATCATCCTGTTTCCGTTCGCGGAGTGGTGGACCGCCTTGTTGACGAAATACTGGATGGCGTCCAGGTTCTGTCCCCGCTTCCCGATGATCAGCCCGCTTTCGGCCCCCCGGATGTTGAGGACGATCGACTCTTCCGTCTCCTCCACGCTCACCGGCGATTCGATCTGCATCCGGGCCAGGAGGCCTTCGAGGATCGAGCGGGCCTTCTCCGCGGACGAAGCCTCAGTGACCGGTTTGTCGGGCTGGATAGCCGGGAATTTTCTCTCCCTGCGGGGCGGCGGGGCGTCAAATGAGAGGTCGATCGTCAGGAGCGAAGCCCGGATCCGGGCCTTCTTCGCCCCCAGTCCCAGGAATCCCGGCGTTCCCTCGCAGAGGATCTCAACGCGGAGCTTCTCCCGGGGAACCCCGAACTCGGTGCACGCCTTTTCTATGGCTTCATCGATCGTCCTGCCTTCAATCTCCCTTCCTTCCATGAATGCAACACCTTTAAGACGGCTGCCTGTTGACGTAGACCTGCTGGGCGATGCTGATGACGTTGTTGAACAGCCAGTAGATCACCAGTCCCGAGGGGAAGTTCAGGAACATGAAGGTGAAGATCAGCGGCATGAAGAGCATCAGCTTCGCCTGCATCGGGTCCGCCCCGGTGGGGGTCATCTTCTGCTGAATGAACATCGTTGCGCCCATCACGATCGGCGTGATGTAGTAAGGGTCTTTCGCGGAGAGATCCTGAATCCACCAGAAGAAGGGGGAGTGGCGCAGTTCAATCGCGTAGAGCAGCGCCTTGTAGAGGCCGAAGAAGACGGGGATCTGGACCAGCATCGGCAGACAGCCCCCCAGGGGATTGACCTTGTGGGCCTTGTAGAGGGCCATCGACTCCTGGCTGAGCCGAGCCTTGTCGTCCTTGTATTTCTCGCGCAGGGCGGTCATCAGCGGCTGGATCTTCTGCATCTCCTTCATCGACTTGTAGCTCTTGTTTCCCAGGGGCCAGAAGATCAGCTTGATCAGGATGGTCAGGATGATGATCGCGATCCCGTAGTTGTGGACATAGCCGTAGAGGAACTTGAGCGAGACCAGCAGGGGGATCGCCAGCCACTTGAGCCAGTCCCCGAAATCGATGGCGTTCTCCAGACCGATGTTCTGGGTCTTGAGGATGTCGTAGTCCTTCGGCCCCAGGTAGAGGTTGTAGCTGAACACGCCGGCCTGCCCGGAGGGAATGATGTTCTTGGGTCCCTTCAGGCTCACCCCGACCAGGTTGCTGCCGTCCTTCGACATCCCGAGGCTCGTCAGGGAGGGGTTCTGGGGGATCAGGGAGGCGATGAAATACTTGCTCTCGAATCCACCCCAGGAGACGTTGGGGCCA
>JBFYYH010000307.1:0-2850 GCA_041310125.1 Syntrophaceae bacterium
TATCTGATGCAGGCCGACCCGGAAGTCGCGGATGCGATCCGCCGGGAAACCCGAAGACAGGCGGAGAATCTCGAGATGATCGCCTCGGAAAACTTCGTCAGCGAGGCGGTCCTGGAGGCCCAGGGAAGCGTCATGACGAACAAGTACGCGGAGGGCTATCCCGGGAAGCGGTACTACGGGGGGTGCGAGTTCGTCGATATCGTCGAACGGCTGGCGATCGAACGGAGCAAACGGCTCTTCGGGGCGGAGCACGCCAACGTCCAGCCGCACGCGGGCGTCCAGGCCAATATGGCCGTCTATTTCACGGTCCTCCAGCCGGGGGACACGATCCTGGGGATGAACCTCTCCCACGGGGGGCACCTCTCCCACGGAAGCCCCGCAAGCTTTTCCGGGAAGTTTTACCGCGGCGTCTTCTACGGGGTGGACCGAAAGACAGAGACCATCGATTTCGACGAGGTCGAATCCCTCGCGAAACAGCATCGGCCGAAGATCATCGTCGTCGGGGCGAGCTCCTACCCCAGAACGATCGACTATGAAAGGTTCCGCGCCATCGCCGATCCGATCGGGGCGCTCGTCCTGGCCGACATCGCCCACATCGGCGGCCTGATCGCGGCCGGCCTCCATCCCTCTCCGGTCCCCTGCTGCGAATTCGTCACGATGACCACCCACAAGACCCTGAGGGGCCCCCGCGGGGGGCTGATCCTCTGCAAGCGGGAATTCGCCCAGGCGCTGGATTCGAAGATCTTTCCCGGGATGCAGGGCGGCCCCCTGATGCACATCATCGCCGCGAAGGCGGTCGCCTTCCGGGAGGCCCTCAGCGAGGAGTTCCGGAATTACCAGGCCCAGATCCTGAAAAACGCGAAGACCCTTGCAGACGAGCTGCTCAAGGCCGGTTTCCGCCTCGTTTCCGGCGGAACGGACAACCACCTGCTGCTGATCGACCTGACGGATCTGGGACTCACCGGAAAGGAAGCCCAGGAAGCCCTTGACCGGACGGGGATCACGATCAACAAGAACACGATCCCTTTCGACACGAAGGGTCCCCAGTTGACGAGCGGAATCCGGATCGGAACTCCCGCCGTGACCAGCCGGGGGATGAAGGGGGCGGAGATGATCCGGATCTCGGGCTTCATTTCCGAAGTTCTCCGGAATATCCACAGCGAAGATCGCCTGGGGGAGGTCCGGCAAGAGGTCTACTCCCTCTGCAAGCGTTTTCCTCTTTACCCGGAAAGGATCCGTGAAAACCGATAGGGGCGCCGCAAGCGGCCCGGCGGGGCGCCGGGCGCTGGAAGACAACGGACCGGGGGAAGATCGGGGCGGCAGGCGATCCTCGCGACCCGCCTGGGACGATTATTTCCTGGACATCGTCGGACTGGTCGCGAAACGCGCCACCTGCGAGAGGCGCAGCGTCGGCGCCGCGCTGGTCCGCGACCGGAGGATCCTCTCGACCGGCTACAACGGCGCGCCTTCGGGACTCCGCCACTGCCTGGAGATCGGCTGTCTCCGGGAACAGAACCACATCCCCTCGGGAGAGCGCCACGAGCTGTGCCGGGGGCTGCACGCCGAGCAGAACGCGATCATCCAGGCGGCGCTGCACGGGGTCAGCGTGAAGGGGGCGACCCTCTACTGCACGAACCACCCCTGCGTCATCTGTGCGAAGATGATCATCAACGCCGGCATCATCCGCATCGTCGTCGGCGGGGACTATCGCGATCCACTCGCGGAGGAGATGCTTGACGAGGCGGGAATCGAGGTGGTTCGGCGATGAAATGCCCTTTCTGCGCCCACGGCGAAAACAAGGTGATCGACTCCCGGATCAGCAAGGACGGCGATGCGATCCGGCGGCGGCGGGAATGCCTCGGCTGCGGCAAGCGGTTCACGACCTACGAATTTGTCGAAGAGGTCCTGCCGATGGTCGTCAAGAAGGACGGCCGCCGGGAACCCTTCGACCGGACGAAGATCCGCGCCGGGGTGAAGAAGGCCTGCGAGAAGCGTCCCATCAGCACGGACGCCATTGAGACGCTGGTGGACAAGGTCGAGCGGGCCTGCCAGGAATTTCAGGGGAAGGAGATCCCCTCATCGGTGATCGGCGAAAAGATCATGGAGGAGCTCCACGCCCTGGACGGAGTCGCTTATGTCCGGTTCGCCTCGGTCTATCGGCAGTTCCGGGATGTGAACGATTTCCTCGAGGAACTGAAGGATCTTCTCCACGTCCGGAAGGGCGGAGAAGGGGAAAATCAGGAGGATTGAACGGTGTTTACGGGAATCGTAGCCGCGATGGGCGTCGTTCGTCGGCTCACCCGCCGGGGGGAGGACGCGCTGCTGGAGATCGAGACCTCCCTGGACCTGGGGAAAATCCGGATCGGGGACAGCATCTCCGTGAGCGGCGCCTGCCTCACGGTGACCGCAAAATCGGGCGGAGCCTTCACGGCGGACGTGTCGGCCGAAACCCTTTCCCGAACGACCCTGAAGGCCGCGCGGGCGGGCGACCGCGTCAACCTGGAGCCGGCCCTGCGCGTTGGGGACCCTCTCGGGGGGCACATCGTCCTGGGCCACGTGGACGGCCTGGGAAAGATGATCGAGGCCTCCCCCCGCTCGGGCTCCTTCGGCTTCGAAATCGATCCGGGTCTCGACCGTTATCTCGTCCCCAAGGGTTCGATCACGGTCGACGGGGTCAGCCTGACCGTCAATCACTGTGAAAAAAATCGTTTTTATGTTAATGTCATCCCGCACACGGCGGCCGGAACGACGCTCGGTTTCAAGAAAGCGCCCGACGCAGTGAACATCGAAACGGACATCCTCGCCCAGTATCTGGAGAAGCTGATCCTGACCGGAAGGGGTGCGGAAGGA
>JBFYYH010000308.1:0-6171 GCA_041310125.1 Syntrophaceae bacterium
AGCAGCTCGAAAAGTTCGACGTCCTCCGGGAGGAGGGGAGCGGCCGGACCGTGACGATCCGCTTCCCCGAGAGCCCCAGGAGCGGCAAGGAGGTCCTGGCCGTCCGCCGCCTCGCCAAATCCTACGGCGACCTGAACGTCTTCCACGACGTGAATTTTACCCTCTACCGCGGGGAAAAGGCGGCCGTCGTCGGCGTGAACGGGGCGGGCAAATCGACCCTCTCGCGGATCCTGAGCGGCGAGGAGGAGCCGACGGCGGGCGAGGCCGCGGCGGGTCTCCACGTCAAGATGGCCTTCTTCTCCCAGGAGAGCGCCCAGAACCTCGACTACAGCCGGACGATCTGGGAGGAGGTCAGCGCCGCGGGGACCCGCAGCAACGACCAGGAACGGCGGAACCTCCTCGGGGCCTTCCTCTTCTCCGGCGATGACGTCTACAAGCCGATCTCCGTCCTCTCCGGCGGCGAGAAGTCCCGCCTGGCCCTGCTGAAGATCCTCCTCACCGACACGAACCTGCTGATCCTCGACGAGCCGACGAACCACCTCGATATCAAGACCCGCGAGATCTTCCAGAACGCCCTTCTGAACTACTCGGGCACGATCCTGATCGTCTCCCACGACCGCTATTTCCTCGACTGTCTCGTCAGCCGGGTCTTCGAACTTCGGGACGGGATCTGCCGCGAGTACCCCGGCAACTACTCCTATTTCATCGAGAAGCGGCGGGAGGAGCAGGCCGCGGCCCTGGCGCCGCCGGCTGTCCCTCCCTCTTCGACGGCGTCCGCATCGCCGCCGGCCACCGGCCCGTCAGTGAATCGGAGAAACGAAACGGCGATCCGGGCCGGGAAGCAGACGGTCACCGGAGCGGCGGCCAAAACCGGCATGGGTCCATCGATGGGGGCAGAGCCCGAGGCACGGCACGACCCTATCCGGGGAGGAAGCGCCGGCCTGAAGCCCGGTGAAAAACGGCGGAGTCCGGAGGAACGGAGCCGCAAGAGCAAAGAGGAAAAGCGCCAGGAGGCCGAGGAGCGCAACCGGATCTCCCGGGCGACGTCGGCCCTGAAACGCGACCTTGCAGAGACCGAGGAACGGATCGCCGTCTTGGAAGCCAGGCAAAGGGAAAATGAACTCATCCTCTGCGAACCCGAGATCTACAAGGAGTCGGAGCGGATCAGGCAACTCAACCAGGAGCTCAAGGCGAATGCGGCGGAGCTCGAAGATCTCTACTACCAGTGGAACGACCTCACCCTGAGGATCGAAGCCCTCGAAGAGTCCCTGAAGAGTTGATGCCGGGGAAACCCGGCTGGACCGAACGAAAGCGCGTGGCCCACTTTATCCCGATGTTCCGGGAAATGGATGCAAAAAGGGCCGGCATCCGCCGGCCCTTCCCGTCTTCCCGTCGAATCTTTCCCGCCGCCGCCGGGAGCGGATCGTCGAGGCCCATCGCACCGGACGGGCTTCCTGCGGCAGCCGTCTACGCCCCGTCCAGACTCGTGCTCTCGTGTTTCTGATACCAGGCGCCCGGATCGACGAAGTACTCCTCCGTGTCCTTCAGGGAGGCGAAATGCTCGTGCTCGATGCTCGCCAGGAGGCCGAAGAACGCCTTCTCCTTGGGATCGGTCGATTTGTCCCGGAGCTCCGCGTAGAATTTCGCCCCGTTGGCCTCGAACGCGATCGCCGTGCGGACCGCCTTCAGATCATCGTCATCCGCGGCCGCCTTCTCTCCCCCCTGGGCGGCCTTTCCGAACACGGCCTTGACCGCCGTATCCTGCACCTTCAGGGGAACCGTCTCCGGCCACTTCTGGTCCTTCTTCCATTGATCGGCCAGTTGCTGCAGTCTCTGATAATGCTCCAGTTCCTCGCCGGCAATCTGTTCAAACATCGCCTTTCCGACCCGATTGGCCGTCCGCTCGGCGTTCTTCATGTAGAATTTGTGTTCCGTCATCTCGTTCTTCAATGCGATTTCCAGTGCGTTCAAACGTTCTTCCATAACCTCTCCTCTTTGCATAATGGCACCCCGCCAAAGCGCAGCGCCGGATCCAGGGTTGTCTTTGCGCCATCCCCGCAGGCGGGAGGAGGCGCCTTCCACCCGGCAGGGCCATCCCTGCCGCCGATGCGCCCTTCTTGAACATCTTCCCCTTCGCTCCGCAGACAGGGCAGGCCTCGGGGGGATCCTTCTCCGCCGTGTAGCCGCAGACCGGGCAGACGAAATAAGGATACACCTCTCCTCCGCTCCCCAGATTTGCGAGCAGCTTCGCATAGAGAGAAGCGTGGATCTTCTCCACCTCGTTGGCGAAGTGGAAGGAGCGCTCCGCCTCCTTGTTCCCTTCGGCTTTCGCCGCCTCGATCATCCCGGGGTACATCGATTTGAATTCATGCGTCTCGCCCGTGACGGCCTCTTCGAGGTTTTCGCGCGTGGAGCGGATCCCCTTAAGGGCCCGCAGGTGGCTGTGGGCATGAACCGTTTCCGCCTCCGCCGCGGCCCGGAAAAGACGGGCGACCTGCGGAAACCCCTCCTGGTCGGCCTTGACCGCGAAGGCCAGGTATTTTCGGTTGGCCTGCGACTCGCCCGCAAAGGCCTCTTTCAATGCATCTTCCGTTTTGGACATGGAATCTCTCCTTTCCTCTTTTTGGGGTCGTTGCGTCATCCTCTCCAGACTTTGCGCAACCCTCAGCCTCAGCTCCTCATCCCGAAAGCGACGGCCACTTCACCGGAATCCTCCATCGATGCAGGGAATCCTGGGATCAACACCCCCGCGCCATGGATCCGCTCTAAGGCTCAGGCGTAGGTCCCGGGGAAATTCGGTTTTCGTTTCTCCTTCTGGGCGCGGATGCCCTCCCGGGCGTCGGCGCTGGCAAAGATCGGAAGACCGATCTCCAGCTCCTTCTGGAAGGCCTCGCTGTATCCCATCTCCCGGCTTTCCCGGAAGCAGCGGATGATCCCCTGGATGGCCAGCGGACCGTTTCCGGCAATCCGCTCCGCCATCTCCATCGCCGCGGACATCAGTTCCCCGACGGGGACGACCCGGTTGAGGAACCCCCATTCGCAGAGGGTCTGCGCCTTGAAATTCCCCGCGGTGAGAAGGATCTCCATCGCCCGGCAGGGGGTCAGGATGCGCGGGAGATAGACGTTCGATCCCCCCGTGGGCATGATGCCGAGACTGGACTCCCGCATCTGGAAGACCGCGTCCTCGGAGGCAAGGCGGAGATCCGCCCCCATGATCATTTCGAACCCGCCAGTCAGGCAGTACCCGTTGACGGCCGCGATGACCGGTTTCTTCACGATGTTGGGCTTCAGCATCGCCTCCGCGATGTGGGGGCCGATCTGGGCCAGCCACCGCTCCGCCTCCGTCTCCGGCTCCCGCATCTTGGTCAGGATCGGAATTGCCGTCCGGAGGTCCATCCCGGAGCAGAAGATATCCGGCAGGCAGGAGTAGAGGATGACGGCCCGGATCCCGTCGTCGCCGTTGATTTCCGTCCAGGCCCTGTGCAGGTCCATCAGGATCTGGGGGTCGAGGGCATTCTTTTCATTCGGCCGGTTCAGCCCCACTTTCGCGATATGGCCTTCCTTCTCGTAGTTCAACGCCATGACAGCCTCCTTGCAGGGATCGGATTTTCGAGCCGGGTCTCCGCCATTCCGAAAACCCATGAACCGCAAAACGATGGACCTGAAATTGAAGCAAACCGGCAGGCTTCGAGAGCGGGGGCAAAGCACCCCGCAGCCGGTACATACTCTTTAGCAGATTATCCATTCGACCTCAAGACGAAACTGAATGAAAAGTCCGCAGGCGATGCGCGTGAACCCTGAGGAATGAGGCGGACTGTTTAAAAATGTCCGGATGCAAGGC
Organism: Syntrophaceae bacterium; assembly: GCA_041310125.1. Lineage (GTDB taxonomy): Bacteria > Desulfobacterota > Syntrophia > Syntrophales > UBA5619 > JAKAFS01. The sequence goes on from JBFYYH010000308.1 coordinate 3,842, forward strand.
CCCCGATATCCCAAAGCCGCTCAACGCACTTCCTCGTACGTTGAGCGGCGAAGGATGAGGGAAACCCCGCAGATGGGCTTTTTTCCGCAGCCTGTTATGATCCGTACTGTTCGCGGATCCAGGACTGGTACTCCCCGCTCCGGATCCGGTCGCTCCAGCCCCGGTTTTCCAGGTACCAGCGGACGGTCTTTCTCAGGCCGGACTCGAAGGACTCCGCCGGCGACCAGCGCAGTTCCCGGTGCAGCTTCGCAAAGTCGATCGCGTAGCGCCGGTCGTGCCCCGGCCGATCCGGAACGAAGGTGATCAGCCGGCGGCGGGACCCCCCATCCGCCGCGGGGGCGAACTCATCGACCAGGTCGCAGATCATCCCCACGATGGCGATGTTTTCCATCTCCGCGCCCCCGCCGATGTTGTAGGTTTCCCCCCTCCTGCCCCGGCTCATGACCGTCCAGATCGCTTCGCAGTGGTCCTTGACATAGAGCCAGTCCCGGACATTCCGCCCGTCTCCATAGACGGGAAGGGGTTTCCCCTCCAGGGCGTTGAGGACGACCAGCGGGATCAGCTTTTCCGGAAACTGAAAAGGGCCGTAGTTGTTGGAGCAGTTGGAGAGGGTCGTCGGCAGGCCGTAGGTCTCATGGTAGGCGCGGACGAGGTGGTCGGAGGCCGCCTTGGAGGCGGAGTAGGGGCTGTTCGGCCGATAGGGCGTCTCCTCCGTGAAGGCCCCCTCGGGACCGAGACTGCCGTAGACCTCGTCGGTGCTGACATGGTGGAAGAGGCGGAACTCCCGGCCCCTGGCCCGGGAGGCCTCGAGAAGATTGAAGGTCCCGATGATGTTGGTCTGGACGAAGCTGTCCGGCCGCCGGATGGAGCGGTCCACATGGGACTCGGCCGCGAAATGGCAGACCGTGTCGATCCGCTCCCCGGAAAAGATCTCCCGGAGAAGCGCCGCATTGCAGATGTCCGCTTTCCGGAAAAGGTATCTTCCCGGGAACCGCTCTTCAATCCCCTGCAGGTTTTCCGGATTTCCCGCATAGGTCAGACAGTCCACATTGACGATCCTCCCCCGGAAATCCGGATGGTTCAGCAGATGGCGGATGAAGTTGCTCCCGATAAAGCCGCACCCTCCGGTCACGAGCAGATTTTCGATCTCCATGATTCCCCTTTCCGACGATCCGGGTCGCAACGGCCGGCGCTCCCGAGACCCTGCATTTGCATGCATTTCTCCCTGCCCGTTGCAGCACGGCCGATTCCCCTCCGGCTTGGATCCGTTCGGCCTTTCGGGGAAGGCCCCCGGGCCGGAGGCAGCATACGGGCTTTCGGCCGCGCCGTCAATAGCCGGCCAAGGTGAAGGCGGCCCAGAGATGAGGGGCATGGCCCTCGCGAATCGCATCGAGTTGCGCGGCCCGGAGCGAATCGGCCGGGAAGCCCCCGCGGTCGATCCTCCCATAGAAGAGCCCCAGCAGCCGGGCAAGCCCCCGGTCGTGCACGGGCCAGAGGTTGGTGACGACCGAACGGCTCCCCGAATGGAGGAAGGCCTCCTGCAGGATGCGCATCCCGAGACCTTCGGGGTCGCTCTCCTTGCGGGGGTCGCACCCGCTCAGCACAACCGCCTCGGTCCTCAGGCGAAGTGCAAAAAGATCCCGCACGCCCAGACGGCCCGCCCCCCCTGCTGCGGTCGAAAGCCGCAGAAAAGAGTCCAGCGGGGCTCCGGGGGCGAACTCGGCCGGCACGGCAAAGTGGAGGAGGCCGTATCCCGCCGCCATCTCCCCGATATCCCGTGCCGACGCGGGACGGTCCAGAAGGACGGTTGCGCGGCCCGTGCGCCTCCGAACGATCTCCATCTCCCCGATCGCCCGCTGGAGGATCCGCATTCCCCCCTCCGGCTCCGGACCCGCGAAGGCCAAAATGTTCGGGGGCAGCCGCTCCGTTCCGCCCCCCGCCTTGCGGAGAAGTCCGGCGGCGGGAAGATGAAATACGGCAAATCCCTCGACAAGGAACCGTCCCCGGTAGTTCAGGGCCGCGAAGGGAAGATGGGCGAGCGCGTCGTCGGGGATGAACCCGATCCTCTCCCCGGAAACGAAGGGGATGATCGGCTTGAGCAGCAGGTCGTAGGCCCTCCGGGAGAGGATCTCCGTGTTTCTTCTGTTCCTCTCGCGGACGGCGTCCGAGAAGGAGAAGACCAGCGCACGCAGTTCCTCCCTCGTCAGGTCGATCCTTTCCATGTGGATGTTGGAGCGGTGGATCGCCCAGACGTAGGTCCTCTCGTCGGTGGCGAAGTAAGCGAAGAGGGTGGTGTCCTGATCGAGGAGGAGTTGCAGGGCGGCGGGGTC
>JBFYYH010000309.1:0-2940 GCA_041310125.1 Syntrophaceae bacterium
TCCCTGCCGAATAGAGGTTTCAGAGATTGTTCATGCAACCTTTTGGCGCACAAACGATGTCCCGCAAGAAGTGGACGGATGGCATGGTGGACGGACCAATTTACGGCCAATGGATATTACACTTCAATCACGCCTGTCAAGAAATATTCGACAACCCCGTGAAATAATCCTTTCTCGCCACCTTCTGTTATTTTGTTGAATCGCGGATCGACGCGGGATGGGCGCCGGATTCCGGTTCTTCCAGGACGGCCCGGCCCCGGCCGGAAATTGCCCCGCGATCCGGGCGAGGCCGGGGTACGGCAAGGGCGGTATCGGACGAAGGGGTTTTATGTTGCGGAGGGCGAAGGGGGCGCCGGCGCTGGGCGCTGGGGCTTTGTCCTCAGGTAACGGAACGCCGTATAGACGAGAAGAACGGAATAGAGAAGACCCAGTTCCCTCTCCGCTATGAGGTGGGCAAAACTCCCGCCGCCCCAAACACCCGCGAGGGTCCCGACGATGAGACCGGGCACGAGGCCGACCCGGATATTCCCCATCCTCCAGTGGGTCAACACCCCGAGGGTTGAGGGTGGTATCATCGCGAGCAGGGAAATCCCCTGGGCCGTATGCTGGGGGATGCCGGCGAAGATGACCATGATCGGGATCATGAAGCTCCCCCCGCCCACCCCCATCATCCCGGAGATGAAACCGGTCAGGGCACCGAGGAGGATCAGAACGCTCCAGCGGATCCAGACCGACGATGAGCCTTCCACAACGGTCGGCAGAAAGGGCCTCAGGATGAGCAGTGCAGAAACGAAGAGGAGAAAAAGGCCGAAATAGCGTTTCAGTTTCAATTCGGGGAGAAGACTGCAGTATTTTGCCCCCATCCGGACCGTGCAGAGCGCCAGGACCGCCAGAACCGCTGAGGCGGAGATGTCCGCCGAGCCGTAGAGATAGTAGACGACCGACCCCGCCGCAGCGGTGAAGATGACGGCAACGAGGCTCATGCCGTGTGCCGCCTGCTGGCGGAAGCGGAGGACCTCCGTCATCAGGGGTACGATGATCACCCCACCGCCCACCCCTAAGAGACCGCCCAAGGAACCCGCAACCAGACCGACCCAAAGACCTGCCATCCGCTTCCTTCCCTTCCCCGGCATGAGGCGGGCGAAACGGCCGCCCGTTTCTCGACCCGCCTCTTTTCCCTGCCCTTCTCGCGGCCGAGTTTCCCGCCACAGCCGGGCAGGTTGCGGCGTACTACGGAAGAAAAAGGGCTGTCAACCGTTTTTATCCGGGAATATCCAACTTTACAATCCGATCCCCATTTGTTAGAAATAGGCCATGTCGGGAAACGGGCGATGGGAGACCGGCCGGGGGAAATCTCCCGGGAAAGAAGAGAATCACGGACAGAAGCTTTATGAAGCGGAATGACATCCTCAAGATCGCGTTGCTGCTCACGCTGATCCTCGCAGGCACATTCTTTTTTTTCCAGTACGACCTCTACCGGTTCTTCCTCAGCCGGAAGAAGCTGATCGGATTCGTCAACTCCTTCGGCCCCCTCTCCGTGGTCATCTTCATCGGCCTCCAGGTCCTCCAGGTCATTTTGGCCCCGATCCCGGGGGAGGTGAACGGCTTCATCGGGGGATACCTCTATGGCCCGGTCCTGGGGACCCTCTACTCGACCATCGGGTTGACGATCGGCTCCCTGCTGGCCTTCTTTCTGGCCCACTGGCTCGGCCTGCCCTTCGTGGAAAGGGTGATCAACCCCGAGATTATCCGGAAGTACGACGACTTCATGGAGCACCGGGGAGCCCTCGTCGCCTTCATCCTTTTCCTCATCCCCGGCTTTCCCAAGGACGCCCTCTCCTACGTCCTCGGCCTGAGCCACATGAAAGCGAAAACCTTTTTTATCGTCTGCACGGCAGGCCGGCTCCTCGGAACCGCCATGCTCTCCCTGAGCGGAAGCTTCGCCCGCAACGAGCAGCATACCGCCATGATCGCCGTGCTCGGGATCAGCGCGCTGATCGTCCTTCTCGCCTATTATTACCACGACGGGATCCTCCGGTGGATTCGGAAAAGGAAGCTGCCATGAAGAGAGGAACCGCCGCGAAGAAGTTGAACGAATCCGTCCCCGCGAAAGACGGCCCGCGACAAGCGCCCCAACCGTTCAGCCATCTTGAAGGAGGTGGATCGCCTTGGAATCGATACTGTTGGAATCGGTCATCATCCTGATTCTGATCCTCGTCAACGGTTTTTTTGCCGGCTCCGAACTGGCCGTCATCTCCGCCCGCAAGAGCCGGATCGCCACCCTGGCCGCGGCCGGGAATGTCCGGGCCCGGCTCGTCGAGCAGATCCAGAAGGATCCCCACCGTTTTCTGGCAACCGTCCAGATCGGGGTCACGGTCGTCGGCTCCCTCGCCTCGGCCGTGGGCGGCGCGGCGGCAATCCAGTACCTCAAGCCTCTGCTGCAGGAGGCCCCCCTCCCGATCGTCCGCCAGGCGGCGGAGCCCCTCTCCATCGGCATTGTTGTCGTCCTGATTTCCTTTTTTTTCCTCGTCCTCGGCGAACTGGCCCCCAAGGCGATCGGCCTGCAGTACGCCGACCGGCTGGCCCTGGTGGTCGCCCGGCCGATCCACCTGCTCTCGGCTGTTGCGGTGGTCGCGGTCAAGTTCCTAACCCTCTCCAACCGGGCCGTCCTCTCGCTGCTGGGCATCCGGCCGAAGGAGGGGCACGCCTTCGTGACCCGGGAGGAGGTGCAGCAGGTCCTCACCGAGGGAAGCGAGGCCGGTGCGCTGACTGAGACGGAGCACCGCTACATCGAGAATGTCTTCGAGTTCACCCACACTTCCGTGCGGGAGGTGATGGTGCCCCGGGCGCGGATCGTCGCCCTCAACCTCGATCTCCCACCGGAGGAGATCCTCCGGACCGTCCAGGAGAACCAGTATACCCGTTACCCGGTTTACCGGG
>JBFYYH010000310.1:0-11210 GCA_041310125.1 Syntrophaceae bacterium
CTCCTCGCGGTCCATGAAGGCATCCACCTCCCGGGCAAGGCGGAGCGGGTGGATCGGGACGGCATCACTCTCCCAGAGCGGCTGCGCCGGGGCCTTTCCCTCGGCATCGGCCTTGCGGACGGCTTCCAGCCACCCCCGGAAACGGCCGCGCAGCTCCTCCCCGATTCCCCTTTCTTCGATGACGCGGTTGAGCTCCTCCAGCAGCGCCCGGAGATCGCCGACGACGCCCAGGTCCACCCTCCGGTTCCTGCCGATCTCTTCCGCCTCGATGTCCGCCTGGATGAACTTCGCCTCCTTCCGGAAGATGTCGCCGAAGATATAGAAGAGGCTCAGCCGGCTCCCCAGAAAGAGGACCAGATCGGCGCCGGCGAGCGTGAAGAGCGCCGCGCCGGGGCGGATCACCAGCGAGGACTGGAAACAGAGGGGGTGGGTGTCGGGGAGGGAGCCCCGGCCGGAATTGCCCGTGAAGACGGGGATGCCGGTCTTTTCGGCGAATCCGCGGAGCGCCTCTCCCGCGTCGGCGTACCAGACGCCGCTTCCGGCAACGACGACCGGGTTCTTCGCCTCCCGGAGCATCGCCAGGATCTCCCGTGCCCCCTCCGGATCGAACGGGCGCGACTCCACCCGGCTCCGGATCCTCTACACCTTCGCCGGATCGACGGCCGCGTTGAGGACGTCGCAGGGGAGCTCCAGGTAGACCGGCCCCGGACGGCCGGCGGCGGCGGTCCGGAAGGCCATATCGATGAACTCGGGGATCCGTTCTGCGATGGGGCAGACCCACGCCTTCTTGACCATCGGCTCGATGACGGGGAGCTGGTTCATGTCGTTCAGGTCGAGTTTTTCCATTCTGTCCAGGCTGACGCTGCCCGCGATCAGGACGACGGGGGCGTTGGAAAGCCTGGCATTGGCGATCCCGGAGAGCGCATTGGTAAATCCAGGCCCGGCGTCCACCATGGCGACCGCGGGTTTTCGGGTCATTCTTGCCCACGCCTCGGCCATGAAGAGGGCGGCCTGCTCGTGCCGGGTGTCGAAGATCCTGACCGGCGATCCTTCCAGAAACTGGTAGATCGGCGTGATGTGTCCGCCGCTCAAGGTAAAGACATATTCGACGCCCCGCTCGATGAGCGCCTCCGCCGCCAGCCTGCCTCCGATCACCTTCTCCATTTCCCCTCCTTCCCGATTTCGAACGCCTCTGGATTTGCACGAATTCGCCCGCGACAGACGAAGGGTCTTGTCGGGAGCGCATTGGAGATTTTTCGGGGTACCCTGCCGCCGCAGCGAAGCGACCGCAAAGACGACTGTCTGAGCGCGAAGCGCGAATTCGAAGAATCAGCGGAGCGAAGCGCAGCTAATTTCGTCTTTGCAGCGCAGCGAGGACATGCAGGGTCGAAAAATATCCAGCGGCCCGGCAAGACCCTTCGTCCAGCGGTGAGCTCTGCAATTCTTCGATCGACATCGCTTACAACTCCATGCACTGGCCGCCGTCGACGTTGATCGCCTGGCCCGTGATGTAGCGGGCCTCCTCCGAGGCGAGGAAGGCAACGAGGCTCCCCACGTCGGCCGGGTCGCCGATCCGGGAGAGGGGGATCGTCCTGCACATCTCCGCCTCCCGCTCCTCGACCGAGGTCCCGAAGAAGGAGGCCTCGAGGCCGAACCGCCACTGCTCCAGGTCGGTCCGGATCTGCCCCGGGCAGACGGCGTTCACCCGGATGCCGCGGCCGGCGAGCTCCCGGGCCATCGTCTTGGTGAGCATGATCACGCCGGCCTTCGCCGTCGCGTAGGCGCCGTTGAACAGGGGCGGCACCTTCCCCGCCCGGGAGGCGGTGTTGACGATCGCGCCCGGCTCGCCCAGCATCAGCGGCAGGACGGCCCGGCTGACCCGGAAGACGGAGAAGAGATTCACCTCCACCGTCCGGATCCAGGCCGCCTCGTCGTAGGAAAGGATGTCGGCCGGGACGCCGAAGGTGGCGCCGGCATTGTTCACGAGGATGTGGAGATGCGCAAAGCTTTCCCGAATCCTTTCGGCCATCCGGGCGATCGAGGCGGAGTCGGTCACGTCGACCTCCAGGGCAAGGGCCTCCACGCCGAATCGCCCCCCGAGTTCGGCGGCGATCTCCTCCATCTCCTCCCGGGTTCCGGTCCGGACGGGGGCGCTCTCCTCCGGCGGCTTGCCGAGGTCGGCAACGATCAGGCTGCAGCCGCAGGCGGCAAGCCGCTCCGCGATCGCGTACCCGATGCCGGTCCTCTTCCCCGCCCCGGTGACGAGCGCCGTCTTCCCCCGCAGATCCTCATTCATTTTTTGACCTCCCCCCGATTCCGGCCCCGAAGTACCCATGCCCACTCATCACATCAGATCGAGTGCCAGGGCGGCCGCGCCGATCGCCCCGGTCACCTGGGCGTGGGGCGAGACGACGACCGGCATCCCGATCGCCTTCTCCAGCGCCCGGACGACGCCGATGTTCCGGGCGACGCCCCCCGTCATCATGACCGGCGCCGCAAGGCCGATCCGGTTCGCCATCGCCCAGATCCGGGAGGCGATCGCCTCGTGGATCCCGGCGATGATGTTTTCCCGGGTCTCCCCCCGGGCGATCAGCGAGATCACCTCCGACTCGGCGAAGACCGTGCAGAGGCTGCTGATCTTCGCGGGTTGCGCGGCCTTCAGGGAGAGGTCCCCGAACTCGTCGAGGTCCGCCTCCAGGGCGCGGGCCATCACCTCGAGGAAGCGGCCCGTTCCCGCCGCGCACTTGTCGTTCATCGTGAAGTTGGAGACCTTCCCCTGCTTATCCATTACGACGGCCTTGCTGTCCTGCCCGCCGATGTCGATCAGCGAGCGGACGGAGGGGTCGAGGAAGCGGGCCCCGGCGGCATGGCACATGATCTCGGTCACCGCCTTGTCGGCGATCGCGACGCTCTTCCGGCCGTAGCCGGTGGCGACGATCCGGCCGACCTCCGCGGGGGAGACTTTCAACTCGGCCAGGAGTTCCTCATAGACCCTCCGGCCCGCCGCCTCCGCGTTGTAGCCGGTGAAGATCACCCGGGTTCCCAGGAGAGACTCGTCGCGGAGGAGGGCGGCCTTGGCGGTGATGGAGCCGATGTCGATTCCGGCGGCAAGGCTCATATCGCGGAGGCCCCCCCGTCGACGGTGATCGTCTGTCCGGTGATGTAGTCCGAATGGGCGGAGGCCAGGAGCAGGACGATGGGGAGCAGATCGGCCGTTTCGGCGATCCGACCCGCCGGGATCCCCTTGACGATCTGTTCGCAGAAGGCCGGCGTCGACCAGAAGGGTTTGCTGAAATCGGTCCGCACCATCCCGGGGGCGACGGCGTTCACCTGGATGTTCGACGAGGCCAGTTCCGCGGCAAGGACCTTCGTGAGCATCTCGAGGCCGGCCTTGGCGATCCCGTAGATCCCCATCCCCGGCGCGGCCCGGCTTCCCGCCAGGGAGGAGATGCTGACGATCTTTCCCCGCTTCTTCTCCCGCATGATCCGCGCCGCCTTGCGCGAGCAGAGGAAGGCCCCGGTCAGATTCCCCTCGAGGATCTTGTTCCAGACGGCGAGGTCCGAATCCACGACGGAGGCCGTCAGGAGGTTCATCCCGACGTTGTTGACCAGAACGTCGAGGCTCCCGAAACGGCCGATCGCCGTCTCGAAGAGGTTTTCCACCTCCGCCTCGCGGGCGATGTGGGTCGGAACGGCAAGGAGGTTCCCGCCCCCGCCCAGCTTCTCCACAGCGGCGGCCAAGTTCTCCGGCTTCCGGCCGCAGATGACGACCTTCGCCCCCTGCGCGAGGAAGCTTCGGGCCAGATCCAGGCCGATCCCCCGGCTGCCTCCGGTGACGACGACCACCTTTCCCTCCAGCCCATAGTCCGTTGCATTCATCGTTTCCCCCTCCGAGAATGATTTTTTGGGAATCCCCGGTCGCGCCCTGCGAGAAAGCAAGCCAGGGAGGAAGCTTCGCCGCGAATCGAGTCCGAACGTCCGCTCCAGAATTCGGATTCCCCGAGACGACCGGGATTTGTAAACCGGAGCGCTTCGAAGCTGTCCGGCAAAGGCCTTGCGGGCCGCACTATAGGGCAAACGCCCACCGGTGTCAATGCGGGTCAGGGCCCGCAATCCACCCTCATCCACGTTCGGTCACGTTTTATGAGGCAACGGGCGCCCCGCAAAAGATCTTCACCCCGGGGGCTTCGCACGTGGATCGGGTGCGGGTCTCCCACGGGTCAATCCTCGTTGCCGAAGTGGATCCCCATGTCGCGGGCGGTGAGGATCGAGTCGGAATCGAGGGGAACCGCCTTCATCTTCTCGATCGCCTCCGCGAGCGGCACCGCCGCCATCAGCGGGGGACGGGAGGCGACCATCACGTTGCGCTTTCCCTCCGCGATCAGGCGGACCGCCGCGGCCCCGAAGCGGAGCGCCAGGAGGCGGTCGAAGGTGGTCGGGGAACCGCCGCGCTGCAGATGCCCCAGGACGAGGGAGCGGGTGTCCTTGCCGGTCCGCTGCTGGATCTCCCGCGCCACCCACTCGCCGATGCCGCCCAGCATCACCTCCTGCCGCCCCTCCTCCCCCTTCCCCTTGTGGATCATCCCCCCGCCCTCCGGCATCGCCCCCTCCGCCGCGACGACGATCCCGTAGCGCTTCCCGTGCAGCTCGTTGTCCATGATCTTGTCGCAGATGCGGTCGATCCGGAAGGGGATCTCCGGGATCAGGATCGCGTCCGCCGAGCCGGAGATGCCGCTGTTGAGGGCAATCCAGCCGGCGTAGCGCCCCATCACCTCGACCACCATCACCCGCTCGTGGGCGCTCGCGGTCGAGTGGAGTTTGTCGATTGCCTCCGTCGCGGTCGAGACCGCCGTGTCGAAGCCGAAGGTGATCACCGTGCTCGCCAGGTCGTTGTCGATCGTCTTCGGCACGCCCACCACGGGAATCCCCAGTTCGGAGAAGCGGTGGGCCATGCGGAGGGAACCGTCGCCCCCCACGGCGACCAGGACGTCCAGACCCAGACGCTTGAAGTTCGCCAGGATCCGCGGGGAAACGTCGCGGATCTCCGTCTCCCCGACGGCGTTCTTCACCGGCATCGCGAAGGGGTCGCCCTTGTTGGTCGTTCCGAGGATCGTACCGCCGAGCGAGACGATCCCCGCCACCCTCTCCGGGGTCAGGCGGGTGATCTGGTCCGTGTCCAGCAGGCCGGTATAGCCGGTGTGGATTCCGTACACCTCCCAGCCGCGGCGGCAGGCCGCCATCGTCACGGCGTGGATGACGGCGTTGAGCCCGGGGGCATCTCCTCCGCCGGTGTTGATCGCGATCTTCAGCCGTTCGCCCATGAACTCCTCCTTTCTCCCTCGCGGGATTCAAGAAAACCGATTCTCTCTCCTCTCCCCTCGAATGGAAGACCCTTTCGGATCCCCGCGGAAATGATTCATGCAACTCCCCCAACCCTTCCCCGAAAACCCTGCCCGTGAAGACCTGCCTCACGACCCGCGCCTGCTACCGGCCCTTCGGCTGGAGCGGCGTGGGCTGGACCCAGCGGCTGCTCTCCCCGTCGTAGAACCACTTGTCGGGAAAGCCGCGGTGGCGGATGAAGTTCGGGTTGTCCGCCCAGCGGATCAGGTCCTCATAGGCCTCGTGAATCTTCCGGAACATCCCCGCGTCCCCCCCGAGGTCGGGGTGGTGGATCTTCACCTGGCAGCGGTAGGCGTCCCGGATGATCTTCCGGAGCGCGGGGGAGTCGAGGTTGGATTTCTCCAGGTTCAGATACACCAGGGAGGAGGCGCTGACCGCCGGGGTGTGGACGGCGCGCGGCTTGACGGCGCCGGTGGGCACATGGTTGCGGACGGCCATCTCCAGGACGTGGAGCGAGGCGAAGTAGCGCTTCTTCGTCCTCCGCTGTTCCGCCCACCAGGTCTCGCCGAGGATGTCCGCCATCCGGCCGAAGTCCTCCCCCGGACTTTTTCCGGGCGTCCGGGGGTAGAAGAAGCTGCAGATCTCCTTGTACCCGTAGGGGAGGATGTCCATGACGATCAGGAGGTCGGAAAAATAGAAGGTGGCGTAGCGGGCGTTGAGCGCCTGGAGGAGGCCGCAGCGCATGTCGAGCCTCTGCCGGAGCTTCTGGCGGCAGTCCACGGAGCAGTAGCGCCGCCGGCCGATGTTCTTCGTCGCCCCGCAGGAGAGGCATCTCCCCGGCGCTTTCCCGTTCCCGGTTGCGATCAGTTGGCCCGTAACTTCGTTCATCTTCCATCCCCCGCTCCCGAAAACCGATCCCCCGCAGGACAGAGGGGATACCCATATCACAATCGGAGTGAGATTCCAAAGGCGGGAAAAGAGGGGCTCCTCCGCAGGCGGGAAGCGGCTCCCCCTTCGCGGCTGGGCGGCAGCGCCCGGGACAGGAGAGGGCTCCGAAAAGAGCGGGCCAATCCTGCGGGCGGGGCGGCGGCTTTCCCGATCTATTCGTAGAGACTGTCGAGCAGCCCCTTGTATCTCTTCGTGATCTCCCTGCGCCGGATCTTGAGCGTCGGGGTCAGCTCGCCCGTTTCTTCCGTGAAATCGACCGGAAGGATCGCGAAGCGCCGGATCGCCTCGTGGGGGGCGAGCCCGGCGTTGAGCGCCTCGACATGCGCCTCCACGAGCCTTCGGATGCGGGGATCGACGGCGAGCCCCTCCAGGGAATCCGTCAGCCGCGGCCCTCCCCCGCCTTTCAGGAAGGCGCGGGCCTCCGCCCCGTCGAGGGTGATCAGCGCCGTCAGGTATTTGCGCCGGTCCCCGTGGACCATCGCCTGGCTGATGACCGGAAGGGTCTTGAGGAGGTTCTCGATGTTCTGCGGCGAGACGTTCTTTCCCCCGGCGCTGATGAGGATCTCCTTTTTCCGGTCGGTGATCCGGATGAACCCCTCCGCGTCGATCTCGGCGATGTCCCCCGTGTGGAACCACCCCCCGGAATCGATCGCCTCGGCGGTCGCCTCCGGGTCCCGGTAATAGCCTTGGAACAGACCCCGGCCGCGGAGGAGAAGCTCATTTCCCTCGCCGAGCCGGGCCTCAATGCCCTCGATGAGCTGCCCCACGGTGCCGAACCGGAAGCGGTCGGGCCGGTTGACCGAGACCGGGGCGACGGTCTCCGTCAGACCGTATCCCTCCAGAATCAGGAGCCCCGCGGCATAGTAGAATTCCAGGAGTTCCACCGGCATCGGCGCGCCTCCGGAGATGAGGCGCTTCACCCTCCCGCCGAAGATCCCCCGGATCTTCCGGAAAACGAGGCGGTCGGCCAGGGCGTGCTGCGCCGCAAGCAGCGGCGGCAGGGATTTCCCCGCTTGCCGGTAGGGAGAGGCGCGGCGGCCGACCCCCATCGCCCAGGTGAAGAGCCTCCGCCGCAGGGGGGATCCCTCTTCGACCTTCTGGAGGATCCGGGCGTGGATCTTCTCGAAGATCCGGGGAACGCCGACCTGGACGGTGGGGCGAAGCTCGCGGAAATTGTCGATCAGCTTCTCGATGCTCTCGGCGTACACCCCCTTTATTCCCGCGTGGAACGCAGCATAGACGGTCATTCGCTGGAGCAGGTGGGCGAGGGGAAGGTAGGCGATTCCGAAATCGGACCCGTCGATCTTCTGGGTCTCGACGGCGTGGATTGCCGTGTAGTAGAGGTTGGCGTGGGTGATCATCACCCCCTTGGGGGGCCCGGTGGTGCCGGAGGTGTAGGCGATCGTCGCCAGATCCTCCGGGGCGACGCCGCGCCAGGTCTCCTCGAAGCGGCGGGGCTCCCGCCGGGCCAGCGCTTCCCCGAGTCGCTTCACCCCATCGAAGGTCAAAACCCCGTCGGGTAGAGCCCCTTTCTCCGTCTCGAAAAGCACGATCCGTTCCGGAAGGCCGACCGCTTCGCGGATCGGGAGGATCCGCTCCAGCAGGATCTCGTTTTCGACGAAAAGAAGCCGGCAGCCGCTGTGGCGAAGAACGTGCTCCATCTCCCAGGCCCCGGCCGTCGGATAGATCCCCACCACGACCCCGCCGGCCGAGAGGATTGCCAGATCCGCGTCGGACCACTCCGCCCGGGTGCGGCTGAGGATCCCGACCCGATCCCCCTTCCGGATGCCGCAGGCGAGGAGCCCCATCGTCGCCCGGCGATGGTTCTCCAGGGTTTCCCGCCAGGTCGCGGGCGTCCAGACGCCGTTTCGTTTGCTGACGATCAGGATGCGCTTCCCGAACCGCAGCGCCTGGTGCATGAACATCCCGGGAACGGTCGGCGGGTCGTACTTTTCGGTCGGGCGGGGTGAAGCGATTTCCTGCATGTTTTCTCCGCGAAATCCAGTCTCCGGCAACGGGGGATCCCGGCTGGGGGAAAAAAGGTCGCCGCGGCGTCCCCAGGCAGCAAAAGCACGCTGCTCTGCGGCGAAAATGACCGAAGGCGCCTGGATCTGCCCCTATTCCATTGTCCTTTTGCGCACCGGTCTCGGGAAATGGACCCGGAGGGAAAGCCGATGCACGCGGGAGCTCCCGGACAGCCGTGCGCCTTTATATGCCGACTCCCTTGAAATGGCAAGGATCATCGACTCGCCTTCCCGGCGGGCAAAAAACGAGCTTTCACTCGCTCATTTCATTGACACCCGCTTCCTGCCCCGGTAGAATGGTTTCACGTGAAACAGACGACGCTCTCCCGCCGGAAAGCAAGACCGGCCCGGGAAGGTCCGGGCCGGATTTACGTCTGCAGGCTGTAGCGCGACGGGGGATAAAACCAATCTGAAGTCAACCACATGGAGAAAGGAGCTTCATTATGAGAACCAAACAGGATTACATCAACGGGTTGGCCAAAATGAAACGGAACCTCTACCATGACGGCCATTTGATCGACAGGACTGACGAGCGGCAGATGGATTGCCTCAACACCATCGGCATGACGTATGATGAAGCGGCCAAACCGGAAAATCAGGAACTGTGCACGGCGATTTCCCACCTCACAGGAGAGAGAATCAACCGTTTTAACCACATCCATCAGAACAAGGAAGACCTGCATCGAAAACAGGACATGACTCGGATGCTCTGCCATAAGGTTGGCGGCTGCATTCAGCGCTGCATGGGAATCGACGCAGCGAACGCCATCTACAACGTCTCCTACGAGGCGGACAAGGTGGATCCGGGGGCCACCCGCTACCACGAAAACTTCAAGAAATGGCTCACCCGTTTCCAGACGGAGGATCTCATCGGCTGCTGCGCGCAGACGGACGTAAAGGGGGACCGGATGCTGCGTCCCGCCGACCAGCCGAATCCCGGCGCGTATGTGCGGATCAAGGAACGGCTGAAGGACGGCATCGTGGTCGATGGGTGCAAGGTCCACATTTCCGAGGCATCCGTGGCCGACGAGATCCTGGTGGTCCCCACCCGGGCCCTCCGTCCCGAGGACAAGGACTATGCGGTGGCCTTCGCCGTTCCGGGAGACTGGGACGGATTGAAGCAGGTCGTGACCATTCACAACCTCCGACCGCGGGAGCATTACAAGCGGGGATTCGTTCCGGGAGCCACGGATTCCTATCTGATTTTCGAAAACTGCTTTGTGCCCTGGGAAAGGGTTTTTCTGGCCGGCGAACATCAGCATGGAGGCGTGTGCGCCCTTCTCTTTGCCCTCTTCCACCGCCATTCCTATTCAGGCTGCAAGCCGGCCATCGGCGATGTCATCCTGGGAATGGCCGCTTTGGCCGCCGAGGTAAACAACATCCATAAGCAGTCCCATGTCCGGGAGAAGCTGGCGGAGCTCATCATGACCATCGAGCTGGGTTATGCCGCCGGCTACACGGCATCCGATCTCGGAAAACCGGAGGTCTATATTCCGGGGTTTGGTTTTGTCCCCTACGGTCCCGGCTCCTACATTCCCAATTCGATTTACTGCAATGTCGGTCGCTGTCTCTCGGGCGAGGCGGTCTGGCGCGAAGCGGAAATCCTCTGCGACCTTGCCGGCGGCGTTGTGGCGACTTTTCCCCACGAGAGGGATTTCAAGAATCCGGAGACCGGGGATCTTCTTCTCCAGTACACCAAACGGAATCCGAAGATGCCGGTGGAGGACCAGGCCAATTTCTGGAGATTCCTGGGCGACCTGCTCTGTTCGGCGACGGGAGGGATCGTGAATGTCGGCAACTACCATGGCGGCGGCTCACCGATTATGGAGCAGATCGCCATCACGACCCAGTACGATATCGAATCCCGCAAGACGCTGGTGAAATACATCGCCGGCATGAGCGGCGGGGACCGCGACGTCCTGAGCAGACAGATGACGGCAAAGACGGATCAGGGTTGACAAAACGGCTGTGATTTGAATATTGCGGCGTCAATAAAGCACGGATTCGGGGGAGATCGCGATGGATCACTTCAATCTTGACGGGAAGATCGCGCTGGTCACCGGCGCCAGCCGCGGGATCGGCGAGGCGATCGCGAAGACGCTGGCCGAACACGGGGCCCGGGTGATCCTGGCCAGCCGGAAGCTGGAGGCCCTCCGCCGCGTGGAGGAGGAGATCGTCCAGGCGGGCGGCTCGGCGGACTCGATCGCCTGCCACGTGGGCGAGATGGCGCAGATCGACGCCCTGTTCGCGCAGATCGGCGGGCGTTTCGGCCGCCTCGACATCCTGGTGAACAACGCCGGCACGAACCCCTTCTTCGGCGATGTCCTGAGCGCGGATGAAAAGGTCTGGGACAAGACCTGCGACGTGAACCTGAAGGGGTGTTTCTTCATGAGCCAGCACGCCGCGAAACTCATGAAGCAAGCGGGGGGAGGGGCCATCGTGAATGTGGCCTCGGTCAACGGCGTCCGCCCGCCCCCCTTCCAGGGGATCTACTCGATCACCAAGGCGGGGATCATCGCGATGACCCAGTCCTTCGCCAAGGAGCTCGCCCCCTACCGCATCCGGGTGAACGCGCTCCTCCCGGGGCTCACGGATACGAAGTTCTCCGCCGCGCTGACGGAGAATCCGGAGATCCTGAAGATCGTCCTCTCCACGATCCCGATGGGGCGGATTGCGAAGCCCGGGGAGATGGCCGGGGCGGTCCTCTACCTCGTATCCGACGCGGCCTCCTACACGACCGGGATCTGCCTCACGGTGGACGGGGGAATGCTGGCCTGACAGAGTGTTGAAAAACAACCTGCTAAAAGAGGGAGCTCGTCCAGCCCTGTTGCCGGTCGTCCTCCTCCTGGTTTGCCCGTATGAGGGCTTCGACCTCCCGGCGGAGGTCTTCGAAGCGGG
>JBFYYH010000311.1:0-3935 GCA_041310125.1 Syntrophaceae bacterium
AACTTGGAGATGTGGGAGAGCTGGATCCGGGAGCGGTCGAGGCTGAGGGCCTTCTTGAAGACCTTCTCCACCTCCGCGTTGTGCTTGGCGTCCATCATGTCGATGAAATCGATGACGATCAGCCCCCCGAGGTCACGCAGCCGGAGCTGCCGGGCGATCTCCTCCGCCGCCTCCAGGTTCGTCTTGTAGGCGGTCTCCTCGACGTTCCGTTTGTGGGAGCCCCGTCCCGAGTTCACGTCGATGGTGATCATCGCCTCCGTGGGGTTGATGATCAGGTAGCCCCCCGACTTCAGGTCCACGCGGTCCTGGTAGATGACCCGGATCTGGTCTTCAAGCTGGTACTTGTCGAAGATGGGGGTCTTGTCCTTGTCCAGCTTGATCATCTTCACGTTCCGGGGGGCGACGGCCTTGCAGTAAGCCCTCACCTGGCGGAAGGTTTCCACGTCGTCGACGAGGATCTCCTCGATGTCCGGGGTGAAGTAGTCCCGGAGCGAACGGACGCCGAAGTCGCTCTCCTGATAGATCAGGGCGGGCGCCGCCATTTCGCCGTCCCGCTTCTGGATCTCCTTCCAGAGCCGCGAGAGGTGCTGGTAATCCCGGGCCAGCTCCTGTTTGGTCCGGTTCATCCCGGCCGTCCGGACGATGAAGCCCAGGCCGTCCTCGGTCGTGATCTGCTCGACCATCTCCTTGAGCCGTTTGCGGTCCCCCTCGTCCTCGATCTTCCGGGAAATGCCGCTGCTCTCCTTGTTCGGGAGCAGAACGAGGTAGCGTCCCGGCAGGGAGATGTAGGAGGTGAGGAGCGCACCCTTCCGCTCGCTGACCTCGCGGAGGACCTGGACGAGGACCGTCTGGCCCGCCTTGAGGGTCAATCTCGACCCCTCCCGGCCGCCGTTGGCTTCCTCGAAGTAGTCGGAGCTGACGTCCCGCAGGGGGAGAAAACCGTCCTTCTTCCCCCCGTAGTTGACGAAGGCGGCCTGAAGACCCCTCTCCACCTTCATCACGATCCCTTTGTAGATGTTGCCCGTGATCGGGTCCCGCATGGCCATCTGGATGTTGAATTCGACCAGCTTGCCGTCTTCCACGATCGCCATGCGCTTCTGCTCGGGGTGGACGGCGTTGATCAGCATCTGTTTTTTCATAAAGTTCCTTTTGAATGAGCGTTTCAGTTTCCGCAGCTCTTATGGGCGGACGGCGCGCCGCTGAAGGGGCGCCGTCGACGCCGCCGTGAGGCCGCGACGTTGGTTCGGGGTTCCGGGGAGGGGAAGGTCATGCATTCCCGCTCCCGGAGCGCCGCATGTCTATGCAAAGGCGGACACATCGCCTTTTCCGGCCCGGAGGATCTCGATCCCCTCGTCGAGGAGGCTGATCACGCTGGACGGTTCGGCGGCGATGATGCCGCCGTCGATGATCATGTCCACCCGTCTGCCGAACCGCTCCTCGATCACGCGCGGGTCGCTGAGCAGCTCGTCCGCTTCGTCCTTGACGCTGGCGCTGATCACGGGCGATCCCAGTTCAGCCACCAGCGCCTGGCAGATCCGGTTGTCCGGCACCCGGATGCCCGTGGTCTGGCGCTTGGGGAGGATGATCTTGGGAACGAGCCGGGACGCCTCGAGGATGAACGTGTAGGGGCCCGGGAGGAGGCGTTTCATGATCTTGTAAGCGTTGTCGGAGACGCGGGCGTAGCGGCTGATGTCCTTGAGGTCGGAGCAGAGGAAGCTGAGCGGCTTCTTCCGGTCGCGGCGCTGGATCTCGTAAATCCTTTCGATGCCCCTCTTGTTGAATAGGTCGCACCCCATCCCATAGACCGTATCGGTCGGATAGATTACGATCCCCCCTCCCTTGAGGATTTCTACCGCCCGGCGGATGAGCCGCATCTGGGGGTTCTGGCTGTTGATCACGGTCAGCATAGGGTCCCTGTCCGGGGCCGGGAAGCGCTCCCGGGTTTCAAAATTTCCGGTAATCTATCAGAAACAGGGACGGTTATCAATGAGATAACGCGGGGACCTATGAAAATCGCGATCCCTGAAGCGTGCCGGACATTTTTCGACCCCGCGCCTCCTCGCAAAAGCTGCAAAGACGAATTAGCTACGCTTCGCTCCGCTGATTCTTCGAATTCACGTTTCGCGCTCAAACAAGCCGTCTTGCCGGCGCTCAGGCTGCGGAGGAGGGGCTGCTCAATCCCGGCGGTTCCGGTTGATCCTGTCCTTGCTCAGCTTGTACTGGATGCTGTCCACGAGGGCCTGCCAGCTGGCCTCGATGATGTTCTCGGAGACGCCGATCGTGCTCCACACCTCTTCCCTGTCCTTGGAATCGAGGAGCACCTTGACCCGCGCCGCCGTCCCCTCGCTTCCCTCGACGATCCGGACCTTGAAGTCGACCAGGTGCATCTCGCCGATCTGCGGATAGAACTTGGTCAGCGCCTTCCGGAGGGCGTGGTCGAGGGCGTTGACCGGGCCGTTTCCCTCCGCGGCGGTGAGTTCCTCCTCGTCCCCGACCGAGATCTTGATTGTTGCCAGGCACTGGGAGGGGGCTTTGCCGGTCTTGCCGTTCGTCACGCTGAAGCACTGGAGCGTGAAGGGCTCCTTGAAGACGCCGGTGATCTTTTTCATCAGCAGGGAAAGGGAGCCGTCGGCCGCGTCGAACTGGAACCCCTGATCCTCCAGCCGCTTGATCTCTCGGACGATCTTCCGGCTCATCGCCTCTGAGTCCCCGAGGGCGATGCCCAGTTCCTTCGCCTTGAAGAGGATGCTGCTCTTCCCGGCCAGATCGGAGACGAGCACCCGCTGCCGGTTTCCGACCCGCTCCGGCCGGATGTGCTCGTAGGCCTGCGGGTTCTTCGCGATGGCGCTCACGTGGACGCCACCCTTGTGGGTGAAGGCGCTCCGCCCGACGAAGGGGCGGAAGGGGATCGGCCGCACGTTCGCGACGTCGCTTACGTAATGGGAGAGGTTTGTGAGCTGGCGGAGGGAATCCTCCGGAAGGCAAGCTCTGCCCATCTTGAGCTGGAGGTTCGCGATGACGGTGGTCAGGTCGGCGTTGCCGCACCGCTCCCCGTAACCGTTGACCGTCCCGTGGACCATCGCCGCGCCGGCCCGCACGGCGGCCAGGGTGTTGGCGACGGCCAGACCGCAGTCGTTGTGGACATGGATCCCGAGACTCTCCGCAGGGACGACCGCCGCGGCCTCCCGGACGGCATCCACCACATCGTGGGGGAGGTTCCCGCCGTTCGTGTCGCAGAGGACGATCCAGTCCGCTCCCGCGCCGCGCGCGGTCTTCAGCGTCTTCAGGGCGTAGGCCGGGTTCTGCCGCCAGCCGTCGAAGAAATGCTCCGCGTCGAACAACACCTCTTTTCCCCTCGCCTTCAGAAAGGCGACGGAGTCGCGGATCATCTCCAGGTTTTCCGCCAGCGGGATTCCGAGGATCTCCCTGACGTGCAGATCCCAGCTCTTCCCGAAGATGGCGACGGCGGGCGTTTCCGCACGGAGGAGGGAACGCAGGTTCCGGCAGCTCTCCGGCCGGATGCCCGGTTTCCTTGTGCTGCCGAAGGCGGTCAGGCGGGCGTTCCGGAAGACAATCCCCTTGGCCATCTCGAAGAAGCGCATGTCCTTGGGATTGGATCCCGGCCAACCCCCTTCGATGTAGTGGAACCCCATGTCGTCGAGACGCTGGGCGATCCGCAGTTTCTCCTCGGCGGAGAAATTGATCTTTTCCCCCTGCGTGCCGTCCCGGAGCGTTGTATCGTAGATGAGCACCTGCTTCGTTTGCATGAGTCTCCTCCCCCGTTTCTTCCAACAAAAAATCCGTTATCGGTTCGACCTGATAACGGATTTCGTCCTTCCCCCTCTTGTGCTGCCGACACTACCCTCCGTCCAGGCCAGAATATGTGGGCCCGATAATTATCCCGGCGATGATCGCGATGGCCTGAAACCGAATGT
>JBFYYH010000312.1:0-9785 GCA_041310125.1 Syntrophaceae bacterium
GGAGAGGAAGGTGATCGTGACCAGGACGTCGTGGATCAGGGCCACGATGCCGCCCAGCGCATAGCGGAATTCGAAGCGCACCCCCACATAGACGAGGATGCCGATCCAGGAGAAGAGGATCGCCAGAAGCGCCTTGCGGGTCAGGTCTTTCCCGACCTTCGGGCCGACCACCTCGATCCGCCTCACCTCGTAGGCGCCCTTGCCGAAGGCCGAGGAGAGGGCCTCGTCCACCCGGTCGGTGAGGCCCTTGGGGTCGGCTCCGGATTCGGCCGTCCGGACGATGACCTCTTTCGGACCGAAATCCTGGATGATGCTCCCTTCGAAGCCGATCGACTTGAAGGCGGCCCGGATCTTGTCGGTATGGGTCTCGTTCTGGAACTTGATCTGGATCAGGGTGCCGCCCGCGAAGTCGATGCCGAAATTGGGCCCTTTGTGCCAGATCAGGGAACCGATCCCGACGAGGATCACCACGATCGAGAGGATGACGGCGGGTTTCATCATCCCGACGAAGTTGATGCGGGTTTCCGATTTGATGATTTCCATTCATTTCTCCTAAAAACGAAGTCTTCTTTCCCGATGGCGGGCTTGTTTGCCGGACCTTTCCGTTCCCTAAATGCTGATCTGCTGGATTTTCCGGTTCCAGATGAAATGGTCGAAAATGATCCGCGTGACGAAGACGGCGGTGAAGAGGCTGACCACGATGCCGATGGTCAGAGTCACGGCGAATCCCTTGACCGGTCCGGTGCCGAACCCGAAGAGGAACAGAGCCGCCACCAGCGTGGTGACGTTCGTGTCGAAAATCGTGAGAAAGGCCTTCGTGTAGCCGGCCTCGACGGCCGCCCGCGGCGTCTTGCCGAGGCGGAGTTCCTCGCGGATCCGCTCGTTGATCAGAACGTTGGCGTCCACGGCCATGCCGATCGTCAGCGCAATCCCCGCGATGCCGGGAAGCGTCAGGGTCGCCTTGAAGGCCGCCATGATCCCGAGCAGGAGAAGCATGTTCATCACCAGCGCCAGATCGGCGACGAAGCCGGTCAGGCGGTAGTAGAGGACCATGAACAGCAGGACGAGGATGCCCGCGATAATGCTCGCCAGGGTTCCCTTGTCGATGGAGTCCTGGCCGAGGGAAGGACCGACCGTCCTCTCCTCGAGGATGTTCACCGGGGCCGGGAGGGCGCCGGCGCGCAGAACGATCGCCAGATCGCCCGCCTCGTCCATGGTGAAGGATCCGGTGATCTGCGCCTGCCCCCCGGAGATTCTTTCCTGGATCACCGGTGCGGAATGGACCACCCCGTCGAGGATGATCGCGAGCCTTTTTTTGACGTTCTCCGCCGTGATCCGGTCGAAGTCATTCGCCCCCTGGGGATTGAACTTGATGGACACATGGGGCTCGCCAAAGCGGTCGCCGATCTGGACCTTGGCGTTTTCCAGGGCGTCGCCGGTCAGCAGGGTCCGGTTCTTCAGGAGAATCGGATTTTCGGAGCGTCGTCCGGAAGTGCGGTCCATCCGCGACTCGTAGGCGATCACGCTCCCCTCCGGGACGTTCCCGCGGATCGCCTCTTCCAGGCTGTGCTCCTCATCGACGAGCTTGAATTCCAGGAGTGCCGTACGGCCGATCAGCCCCTTCGCCCGGGCCGGATCCTTGACCCCGGGAAGCTGGACGATGATCCGATCCGCCCCCTGCGGGATGATCTCCGGTTCGGTGATGCCGAACTGATCGACGCGGTTGCGGATCGTCTCCAGGCTCTGCTCGACGGCCATCTTGCGGATTTCGGCGGCCCGTTTCTCCCGGATCTTCAGGGAAACCCGCCCCCGTCCGTCCACGACCTCCGAGGAGGCAACCTCCAGGTCCGGGTACTGATCCTTGACGATCTTGTCGAAGGCGTCCCGGGAAGCCGCATCCGGGAACTCGAAAGCGACATCCCGGTTCTGGGTCCGTTCGTGGCGCTTGAAACGGACCCGCTTGTCCATGAGGTTCTCCTTCAGGTCGTTGACCGCCCTCTCCAGGGTGCTCTCCACCGCCTTGTCGGTCTGGACCTCGAGGACGAGGTGCATCCCCCCCTGCAGGTCAAGGCCGAGACGGATCTTGTCGGTGGGGAGGTATTTCTTCCAGGGTTCGGGAAGATCGTTCGTCAGGGAGGGCGCCAGAAAGACCGCTGCCGCCAGGCAGATGACGATCGTGACGGCGGCCCTGATTCGGATGCTGTTGAACATGCGTTACCCCTTTCCAGCCTATTCTTTCGGCGCTTTCTGCAGAACGGCGGCGATGAAGTTCCGGGCGACCTTGATCTTCACCTTGTCGGCAATCTCCACCGTGACGACGGTATCCGTGAGGGCCGCCACCTTTCCCTGGATCCCCCCGGAGGTCATCACCAGATCCCCGTGGGCCAGGGTTGCAATCATGTTTTTGATTTCCTTCTGTTTCTTCTGCTGGGGCCGGATCAGAAGAAAATAAAAAATGGCAAAAAGAACCGCCATCATGATGATAAAACTGAAATCGCCGCCCCCCGCGGCACCGCCGCCCCCTCCGGGGGCTCCCATCGCATAGGCCGAATTCATCACGGTCAAATCCTCCCTTTATCGTTTAAATCTCTTCGGGTCCATTCCCCGAGGCTTGCCTCGCTCACGCCATTTCCGCCCCCGCTTTCACGGGGGTTAACACCAGCGGGAATCCGTGAAAGGAAACCGGATTCCGTGAGGCACGGAATGACATCCAATGCTCCGCCGCTTGCGGCGGGGTCGTTCATTCATCCGCCGTTCCCGCCTGCCGCTCCCTGAAAAACCGCTCCCGGAATTCGCGGTACCGCCCCTCGCGGATCGCCTCCCGGATCCTCTCCATGAGGCGCAGATAGTGCCGGAGGTTGTGGATCGTGTTGAGCACCATGGCCAGGATTTCCCCGGAGACATACAGGTGCCGCAAATAGGCCCGCGAGTAATTCCTGCAAGTATAACAGTCACATGTACTGTCCAGCGGCGAGCCGTCCTCCCGGTAACGGGCGTTTTTTATAACAACCTTTTCTCCGTTTGTAAACAACAATCCGTTGCGTGCCGAGCGGGTCGGCATGACGCAATCGAATAGGTCGATCCCGTGGGCGACCCCTTCCACGAGGTCTTCCGGCGTGCCGACGCCCATCAGGTACCGCGGCCGGTCTGCGGGGAGCAGGGGCGCCGTGGCCGCGAGGTTCTCCAGCATCAGCTCCTTGGGTTCCCCGACGCTGAGGCCGCCCAGGGCGTAGCCGTCGAAGCCGATCGAGAGGATCGCCTCCGCGGAGCGCCGGCGCAGGTCCGGGTAGACCCCGCCCTGGATGATCCCGAAGAGCGCCTGGGAAGGGTTCCTTCGGCTTTTCTTGCAGCGGGCCGCCCAGCGGGCCGTCCGCTCAAGGGCCCGCTCCGCCTCCGCCCGCCCGGCCGGATAGGGGATGCACTCGTCGAGACACATCAGGATGTCGCTCCCGAGCGCCTCCTGGATCTCCACGGCCGATTCGGGGCTCAAAAAATGGCGGGAGCCGTCGATGTGCGACTGGAAGGTCACCCCCTCCTCCGAGAGGGTCCGCAGGGCGCCGAGGCTGTAGATCTGGAAACCGCCGCTGTCGGTCAGGATCGGTCCCGGCCAGTTCATGAACCGGTGGAGCCCTCCCAGTTCTCTAATCAGGCGGTGGCCGGGCCTCAGGTAGAGATGGTAGGTGTTGCCCAGGATGATCTGGGCCCCGAGGCCCTGAACCTGCTCGGGGGTCAGCGCCTTGACCGCGCCCTGCGTCCCGACCGGCATGAAGGCGGGCGTCTCCACCTCGCCGTGCGGCGTTTCGATCCTCCCCGTCCTGGACCCGCAGGGGTCTTCGGCGATCCTTCTGAATTCCATGGCGTTCCCTACAGGATCAGCATGCAGTCTCCGTAACTGTAGAAGCGGAAACCTTCCTCGATGGCCAGCCGGTAGGCGTCCTGCATTCTTTCCCGGCCGGCAAAGGCGCAGACCAGAAGGAAGAGGGACGACAGCGGGAGATGGAAGTTGGTCAAGAGCGCGTCCACGCGGCGGAAACGGAAGCCGGGATAAATGTAGAGGCGCGTCGAGGCGGAGACCGGACCGAACCGGCCGTCTGCATCGGCGACCGACTCGAGAACGCGGGTCGAGGTCGTCCCGACGGCGATCACCCTTTTCGCCCCGTTGACCTTCACCGCCGTCTCTTCCGGGATGGTGAAGTGCTCCTCCTCCATGAGATGGTCCTCGACATTCTCCGTTTCGATGGGGAGGAAGGTCCCGTACCCGACGTGGAGCGTGACGGGGGCGATCAGCGCATTCCGGCTCCGCAGTCGGTCCAGCACCTCCTCCGTGAAGTGGAGCCCCGCCGTGGGCGCCGCCACGGATCCGTTCACGCGGGCGTAGACGGTCTGGTACCTCTCCAGGTCCATCCGGGACCGCGAAGGTTCTTCCTTCCGCTTGATGTAGGGGGGCAGCGGCGCCCTCCCGCAGCGTTCCAGGAATTCGGAGAAAGGGGCGTCCGTCGTGAATTCGAGCAGCCACCTTTTCTCCGAGAGCCGTCCGACCACGCTCGCCCGGCACTCCCCGGCAAAGCGGAGGGTCGTTCCGACCGCGACCCGTTTGGCCGGCCGCAGGAGAACCTCCCAGGCTTCCCGTGCGGAGGGATCTCCTGCCTGTTTGGTCAGCAGGAGGATTTCGATGCTTCCTCCGGTCTCCTTCCGGCCGAGGAGTCGAGCGGGGAAGACTTTGGAATCATTGATGACCAGACAGTCCCCCGGGCCACAGTATTCCGGGAGATCCGCAAAGCTGCGCAGTTCGATCCGCCCCGTCCCGCGGTGGAGGACCATCATCCGGGATTGGTCCCGGACCGCGGCCGGCTCCTGGGCGATCCTCTCTTCCGGCAGGTCGTAGTCGAAATCACGGAGTTTCATCGGGGCAACATCTCACGAATCCGCCTTTGTTTGCGTTTTTAACCGGGTTCCTGCGCGATCGGGAACCCAGGTGCGATTTCATGAACGCTTGAAGGCCTCCTTTACGAAAACTGCGGCACATAATCAGAAACGGGATGGAAAGTCAACGAAATAGGTTGAGCCTCGGTTCATCCGGTTGATGTGTGCTTTTGATAAACATCACTCCACCAGATTCATTCTTCATCATAGAACGATTCCGTTGACAAAATGTTGAGCACCTATGATAAAAAAGAAGCGGAGGGATGAACGATGGCAAAAGTCGTGATGGAGAATATTTCAAAGAGTTTTGGAACCGTTCAGGCAGTCAGGGATTTCAATCTCACGGTGGAGGACAAGGAATTCGCCATTCTGGTCGGCCCGTCCGGGTGCGGGAAATCGACCGCCCTGCGGATGGTCGCAGGCTTGGAAGAGCCCGCGACCGGAACCATTCATATCGGGGATCGGGCTGTCGATGACCTTCCTCCGAAAGACCGGGACATCGCCATGGTCTTTCAGGAATATGCTCTTTATCCCCATATGTCTGTTTACAAGAACATGGCCTTTGGGTTGAAGCTGCGCAAGCTTCCGGAGAGCGAAATTGATCAGCGCGTCCGGGAGGCCGCAGAGATCCTCGGGATTCAGGAGTTGCTCGATCGTAAGCCAAAGCAACTTTCCGGCGGACAACGGCAGAGAGTCGCTGTGGGAAGGGCCATTGTCCGCAAACCGGCTGTCTTTCTCTTTGATGAACCTCTTTCCAACTTGGATGCCAAGCTCCGTGTCCAGATGCGGGCGGAACTCTCCAAGCTTCACGACAGTCTTCAAACGACGATCCTCTACGTCACGCACGATCAGGTGGAAGCCATGACCATGGGGACGAAGATTGTCGTGATGAAGGATGGCCTAATTCAGCAAATCGGCACCCCTTTAGGCGTCTATAACTTCCCCGTCAATCTCTTTGTTGCCGGTTTTATCGGAAGCCCGGTGATGAATATTATTCCCTGCCGTGTTCTTGCAAAGGATGGCCGTCTCATGATCGATGCCGAGGCGTTCCAACTCCCCGTTCCCGCACAGAAGGCTCCCTATTATCAATCGCTGGCTGGTTCAGAGGCCTTTTTGGGAATCCGGCCCAACGATATCTACGATCGTCTTTACGCTCCGGAACATCTCAGAGAATATGCCATTTGTGCCGTCGTCAGTGTCATTGAACCCCTGGGCTCGGAAATCCATCTCAATGTGACGACAGGGAAACATACTTTGGTCGCTGTGGTGGACACGCAGACCAGCTTCCGGATGCATCAGGAGATTGAGTTGGCCATCGACCTGAACAAAATGCACCTGTTCGAGAAGAACCCTCCCCACCTCCGGGCCAAAACAGAGGGATGATCCAAAGGCCCGGTTGAAAAAGAAATTCCTTCATCCCGAGTGGCGGCAGAGAGACTGCATGAGAGGTGAGAATCCTTCTGGGTTGACCATCCATGATCATTGTGTTACGAAAATCGGACGCAAGTCATAACGGCAAACTGCTGGAAAAGAAAAAGGAGGTGATAAAGGAATTTAGCAAGCAGCACGGATATCTGAATTCTCCATAACTATCTTTGTTTCATGGGGGGTGTGATGATGAAAAAGCTCTGTATTTTTTCAGTTTTGTTTTTCACGGTGATGGTCAGTACTGCTCTGGCGGAAGTTGAATTGACGTACTGGACGCACGAAGACCCCAATAGAACGGAGATTGAAAACAGGTACATCAAAGAATTCGAAATGGCCAATCCAGGGGTTAAGGTAAACAGGGTCACCAGTCCGTCGGGGAAAATAGCTGAAAAGGTTCTCACTGCCTTTGCCGCGAACCGGGGTCCGGATATTTTCAATATGGAGATTGAACAGGAGTACGCGTATATCGTCAATCGTCGTCTTGCGCCCATCGATTTCAAGGCAATCGGATATCCCAGCGACAAGGCTATTTACGATGCCTATCTTCCAAGGGTGCTGGATCCGGCGACCTTCGAGGGGAAACTTTACGGGCTCCCGTTGGAACTGACGAACTGGTGTATCTACGTCAACGATAGGATATTCAAAGCGGTGGGGCTCGATCCCGCAAAGGACTACCCCAAGACTTGGGAAGAGATGGTGACGGTATCGGAGAAGATCGTCATCCGTGAAGGACAAATCATCAAAAGAAGGGGTTTTGACTTCAGATACCCGTACTATCTGGTTTCCATGGTTCCCATGGTCGAACAGTTGGGGGGAAAGCTCATCAGTGATGATGGCAAAAAGGCGATCATCAACGACCCAGCCTGGATCAAATTTTTAACCTTCATGAAGGAATGGGGTCCGAACGGGAAAAACCTCGGGTCTCCGACCTATACCCCGGCGAGATCACTCTTCAACAAGGATAAAAATGACATCGCCATGTGTGAATCTGGGCTCTACCAGGAGGGAAGAATCCGGAAGGACAATCCTGAATTCTACAACAGCAAGGAATGGAGGGTCATCCCCTACCCGGTATTCAAGAGTGCCGTCAAAAATGTCGCAGGCAACTATTATGGACATTACCTTGTGGTCAACGCTTCGAAACCGAAGGAGAATCAGCAGATGGCCTGGAAGCTCATCGGCCATATGCTCTCCCATCCTGAAGAATACCTCTCGAAAGTGGGTCTGATACAGCCAACGCTGAAGCTCATGAAATCCGATACATTCAAGGCGATGCCTTACGCGAATGTGTTCAAGGAGGATATGGAAAGGGGGCACATCGTGTATTACGGCGAGAACAGCGCAAAGATTCAGGAATGCATCCGAGAGGCTGTCGAGTCCGTCATGCTCGCAGGAGCCTCACCGGAACAGGCACTGGAAAAGCTGAAAAGAAGAGCACAGGAGGCGCTCGAGGAAAAATAATGATCTCTGATGGAGACAGGGATGGGACTGCGGCTCATCCCTGTCTCCTTTTTCAGGCGAAAAGGGAGATGAAGAAACGAATATTCAGCAGGGGCATAGAACATAAAAAGGCGCGCTGGGGATGGATCTTCATCATTCCTTCACTCGTCTTTTTTTCGCTCTTCAGCTTCTACCCGATCCTCAACGCCCTCTATACGAGCCTGTTCAAGAAGAAGCTTTTATCGTTGGCTCCCCCCCAATTCATCGGGTTGGATAATTACGCTTACCTCCTCCAGTCTCCGGAGTTCTGGAACTCCATAAGGGCCACCGTAGTGTTTACCCTGGGAACCTTTGTCCCGATCCTGGTGTTCAGCCTCCTGTTCGCACTGTTCATCATGTCGAGAAAGAGGTTTCAGAAATTTTTTCAGATGGCCTATTATTCTCCCGCCGTTTTATCGTCCGTCGTGGTTGCGGCGATTTGGCTCCTCATGTTGGATCCAAGGGGACTGGCCAATCAATGGGTGAACTTTATCCTAAATACCCCTGGCATCGATCACAAGTGGCTTGCCAATTCCACCATGGTTCAAATCTCGACGATGATGGTCTACTTCTGGAAATATGTCGGCTACTTTACGATCATTTTTCTCGTTGGATTGGGGTCCATCCCCAACAGTGTCCACGAAGCTGCCAGAATAGATGGTGCCAGCGGACGGACTGATTTCTGGTATATCACGCTTCCGCTTTTGAAACCGACGACGGTGCTGGTCTCCATCATGTCCATGCTCCAGTGCCTGAAGACGTTCAGCACCCAGTACCTCTTCACCCAAGGGGGGGCTCCCATGGAGCCGATCAACGTCATCACCTTGAATCTCTATCACACCACGATCCGGGATCGCAGCATCGGTTTGGCAAGCGCCATGAGTATCATCCTCTTCTGCATGATGCTCTTCTTCACGTGGTTGCAGTTCAAAACGTTCAAATCCGAGGAAGTCGATTACTGAAAAGGGACTTTGCTGTGGCAACCTCTCGGAAGAGCACAAAAAAAAGCACCTCCGCCCAGTCTTTGCTGATCGATGTCTTCATCTGGGCATTTCTCATCCTCGCGGCGGTCTATATTTTTGCACCCTTTATATTCATGTTTACTGCGTCATTGATGCCCGCAAGCGACATCATGAAAATGCCCTATCGATGGATACCCAAGGGTCTTTACTGGCAGAATTACTGGCAGGGCATCCGTGGAAACGATGGGAGTTTCATCTATCTCAGAAATATCCTCAATTCGTTGATTGTGGCTTCGGCAGTCACTGCGACCACCGTGTTTCTTTCGGCCTTTACCGGATTCGGCCTGGCAAAATACAGGTTCAGGGGAAGGCACCTCGTCTTCATGATGATCCTGGCGACCATCATGATCCCCTTCGAAGTGATTATGATCCCGCTTTATCTCATCATCATGAAGTTAGGGTTTCAGGATTCCTATCTCGGGTTAATCACCCCCTTTATTGTCAGCGCATTCGGTATTTTTCTGATGAGGCAATATTACCTTTCCTTTCCGAACGCCGTACTGGATGCCGCGCGAATCGACGGTGCAAGTGAACCGATGATCTTCATGAGGATCGTTCTTCCGAACAGCATCCCGGCCATCGCAACCCTGGCCGTCCTCACGTTCAAAAGCCAGTGGGACAATTTATTGTGGCCGTTGCTGGTTGCCCAGACAGAGGAGATGAAGACGATACCCCTCTATATCATCCGGTTCACCGCAGAAAAACATACAGACGAAGGGGCAATGATGGCTGTGGCGGCCATAGCGAGCATCCCCATGTTGATCCTCTTTCTCAAACTATCAAAGTACTTCCTGGGCGGCGCCGTCGTGTTCACGGGTAAAAAGGGATAATGAGCGTGACACTGTACATTTTTGACATGGGCGGTGTGGTCGCGCGCAATACCGACATCTTTCCCAACGTACTGTCTTACCTCAACATCACTCAGGAAGAATT
>JBFYYH010000313.1:0-4749 GCA_041310125.1 Syntrophaceae bacterium
GACCGGCAGGATCCTCCGCCTGGAGTGGGTTGCCCGGCCCGATTTCCGGGAGATGGCCGCCAGTCCGCTCGCGGCCTTCATGGATTACGATCGGATCGTCCCTCCCCTGGTCCTCCGGAGCTTCCGGGCGGGCGACCGGATGGAGCCGCTCGGCATGGGGGGCGTGAAGAAATTGAAGTCCTACTTCATCGACCGAAAGATTCCCCGCTGCGACCGGGCGAGGATCCCTCTGCTGGTCGATGCCCGGTCGGTGATCTGGATTGCCGGCGAGAGGCTCAGCGAACGGGTGAAGGTGACCCCGGAGAGTAAAAATGTATTGAAAGCGGAAATGGTTTGATATAGACGTGCCGATATTATAATAGGGAAAACCGCCGGAACAGAGAATCGCTTTGCTCCGGCAGTGGAGCTTCGTTCCGGAAAGCATAAGGAGAAGAACCGTTGAATCCTCTGCAGAAGAACATCGCGTTGTGGCTCGTGATCAGTCTCGTGTTCGTGATGATCTACCACATGTTCAATCAGCCGAAAACCGCTGAGATCGATATCATTTACAGCGACTTTCTGGGTCATGTCGAAAAGGCGGAAGTGGCCGAGGTGACGATCCAGGGGGAGCACATTGCGGGAAGGTTGACCAGCGGGAAGGTGTTCAAAACCTATGCCCCGAAGGATGCGGGTGTCATTCCCCTCCTCAAGGAAAAGGGGGTCCGGATTTCCGCGAAACCGGCGGAGGATTCCCCCTGGTATATGACCGTTTTGGTCTCCTGGCTCCCGATGCTGCTGCTCATCGGCGTCTGGATCTTTTTCATGAGGCAGATGCAGGGCGGCGGGGGAAAGGCGATGGCCTTCGGAAAGAGCCGGGCGCGCCTGGTCACCGACAAGTCGAAAAAGGTCACCTTCGCCGACGTGGCCGGCATCGAAGAGGCCAAGGCGGAGCTGCAGGAGGTGATCGATTTCCTCCGCGATCCGAAAAAGTACACCCGCCTGGGGGGCAGGATTCCCAAGGGGCTTCTCCTCGTCGGGTCGCCCGGTACGGGGAAGACGCTGCTGGCCCGCGCCATCGCGGGAGAGGCGGACGTTCCCTTCCTGAGCATCAGCGGTTCCGATTTCGTGGAGATGTTCGTCGGGGTCGGGGCGTCTCGGGTCCGGGACCTGTTCAACCAGGGCAAGAAGAACGCCCCGTGCATCATCTTCATCGATGAGATCGACGCGGTGGGACGCCACCGGGGCGCCGGTCTGGGGGGAGGCCACGACGAAAGGGAACAGACCCTCAACCAGCTCCTCGTCGAGATGGACGGCTTCGAATCCAACGAGGGGGTCATCCTCGTCTCGGCCACGAACCGGCCCGATGTCCTCGATCCCGCGCTGCTCCGTCCGGGCCGTTTCGACCGGCAGGTCGTCGTGCCCCTGCCGGATGTCCGCGGGCGGGAAAAGATCCTCGAAGTCCACGCGCGAAAGACCCCCCTCGCCGACGATGTCGATTTTGCCGTGATCGCCCGCGGGACGCCGGGCTTCTCGGGGGCGGATATCGAAAACCTCGTGAACGAATCGGTCCTCTATGCGGCGCGTTTCGGCAAGGACAAGGTGAACATGAGCGACTTCGAGTTCGCCAAGGACAAGGTCCTCATGGGATCGGAGCGCAAAAGCATGGTCATCAGCGATTCCGAAAAGCGCATCACGGCCTATCACGAATCGGGGCACGCCCTCGTGGCGAGAATGTTGCCCGGAACGGATCCGATTCACAAGGTGACCATCATCCCCCGGGGCCACGCCCTCGGGTTGACGCAGCAGCTGCCGGTGGACGAAAAGCACACGTACCCGCGGGAGTTTCTCATCCACAACATCGTGATCCTCCTTGGAGGGCGCGCCGCCGAAGAGCTGGTGCTCAAGGACTTCACCACCGGGGCGGGGAACGACATCGAAAGGGCGACGGCCCTGGCGAGGAAAATGGTCTGCGAGTGGGGGATGAGCGAGGAGATGGGCCCGCTCAGCTACGGGAAGAAGGAAGAGCAGATCTTTCTGGGGCGGGAATTCGCCACGCACAAGGATTACAGCGAGGATACCGCCCGGAAGATTGACCGGGAGGTCTCCCTGATCGTGATGCGCTGCTACGAAAACGCCAAAAAGATTCTCTCGGACCGGATCGACATTCTGAACCGGATCGCAACGGAACTTCTGGAGAAGGAGGTCCTCAACGGACCGGAACTCGATGCGCTCATCGGCGAGGGGCCGCTGCAGGAGAAGGTGGATCCCGTACAGGATGTGATCCACTGAGAAGCTTATGCCGATCCGCCGGCGGATGCGGGGATCCTCTGCAGATATGGAAGAATTGCGGGTTCGCCCACTCCTTTTAACCTCCGAGAAAGAGGCCCTGGATGTTCTGAAGGGGCTGGAAGTGGACCCGTACGGCATTCAGACGATGCTCTCGAAGATGATCCACCTGAACATCCACCTCGAAGGGCTGGAGTGCCGGGTGGCCAACATCATCAAGCAGGAGATGCTCTCCCTCGGGGGAGATGCGGCGGTGGCCCGCGGGGCGGTCGCGTGCAACATCCCCCGGACGGATGTCGTCCTCATCGGCACCCTGAAACAGCTGGGACGGTTTACCGAAAAAATCGAATCCCAGCCCTTCGGCCTGAGCCGGATAGCCGAACGGATCGGGGAAATCCTGAAGAATCTCCAGAAACGCTCTTTCTCCCTCCGGACCTCCCGGCGCCAACTGGAGCTGGGGGAGAGAACATCGGTCATGGGAATCCTCAACATGACGCCCGATTCCTTTTCCGACGGAGGAAGATTCCCCTCTCCGGAGAAGGCCGTGGAAGAGGGGATCCGGATGGCGGAGGATGGCGCGGATCTCATCGATATCGGGGGGGAATCGACCCGCCCCGGGTCGGATCCCGTTCCCGCGGAGGAGGAGCTGCGAAGGGTCCTCCCCGTGATCCGGGGACTCGCCGGGAAAATCGATCTCCCGCTGTCGGTCGATACGATGAAGGCGGCCGTGGCGCGCGAAGCCCTGGCGGAGGGAGCGGAAATCGTCAACGATGTGAGCGCGCTCAATGCCGATCCGGCCCTGGCGAAGGTGGTGGCCGAGGCGGGCGCCGCCGTGATCCTGATGCACATGCGGGGAACCCCGAAAGGGATGCAGCAGGGAGACCTGAATTACCGCTCGCTGAGGGGCGAGATCACCGCGTTTTTGAAAGAACGGATGGACAGGGCAGGGGAGCAGGGCATCGATCCGGTTCAGATCCTCATCGATCCGGGACTGGGATTCGGCAAGACGACACAGGACAACCTGCGCCTGATCCGATACCTTGGCGAGTTCAAGGCCCTGGGAAGGCCGATCGTGATCGGGGCCTCCCGGAAATCCTTTGTCGGTGCGGTTACAGGAGGGGAACCCCGGGAGAGGATCGAAGGCACGGCGGCGGCGGTGACTGCGGCGATCCTCAACGGTTGCCGGATCATCCGGGTGCATGACGTATCCCAGATGAAGAAAGTGGCGGCCATGGCGGATGCGGTGAGCGGGGCATGAAAGGGGAGGTCAGGCGCGCAGCCGGGGAGCCCTCTTCCTTCCAACTGGTTTCAAGGGATCCGTCGGAGACTTTCCGGATGGGGAGGATTCTCGGCCAGGGACTCCGGGGCGGGGAGGTGGTGGCCCTGACCGGGGAACTGGGAGCGGGCAAGACCTGCCTGACCCAGGGAATCGCCGACGGATTGGGGGTTCCCGCAAGCTTTGCGGTGACCTCCCCGACATTTACTCTGATCAACGAATATCCGGGGAGGGAAGCCTCTCTCTACCATCTGGATGTCGACCGCCTGAACGGACCGGAGGACCTTGAGGAGACGGGGTATGAGGAGTACCTCCTGGGCGGCGGGGTGCTGGTCATCGAATGGGCGGAGAAACTTGGCGATGCCGTTCCCGATGAGGCCCTCTTCATCCGGATCTCCTGGCTGGACGAGAATTTGCGGAATATCGAGATTTCCGGGCGGCCGGAACGGATCAGGTTATGGCGGCGGAAGATGAAGGAAGGAGGATTTGGATAGATGGCTCTGGTGGTTCAGAAGTACGGCGGCACATCGGTCGCCAATCTCGAAAAGATTGCGAACGTCGCCGGGAAGGTGATCCGGGCGAGGGAGGGGGGTCAGCAAGTGGTGGTGGTCCTCTCCGCAATGGCCGGGGAGACGGACCGGCTGATCCAGCTTGCGCAGAAGGCGGCCGGAGAACCGGACCCGAGGGAATACGATTGCCTGATTTCCACGGGGGAGCAGGTGACCGTTTCCCTCCTGGCGATCATGCTCAACGGCATGGGATGCCCGGCCCGCTCCCTTCTCGGTTTTCAGGTCCGCGTCCTCAGCGACCGGGCCTTCGGGAAGGCCCGGATTCTGGATGTGGAGACCCGGGCCATCCGCGAGGAACTCGCGAAGGGACGGGTCGTGGTCGTGGCCGGTTTTCAGGGGGTGGATGGGGAGGGGAACATCACCACCCTCGGCAGGGGGGGATCGGACACCAGCGCGGTCGCCCTTGCGGCCGCTTTGAAGGCCGACTTCTGTGACATCTACACGGATGTCGACGGCGTGTATACGACCGATCCCAACATCTGCAGCAGTGCCCGGAGGCTGGAGCGGATCACCTACGACGAGATGCTGGAGATGGCCAGGGCGGGGGCGAAGGTGCTTCAGCCCCGGTCGGTGGAACTGGCGAAGAAATACAACGTGCTGGTGTATGTGAAATCCTCATTCACGGAAGAGGGGGGAACC
>JBFYYH010000314.1:0-3951 GCA_041310125.1 Syntrophaceae bacterium
CGGCAATGATCGGGGCGCTCTGCGCGCTCGATCTCGTCCTGTTCTATGTCTTCTGGGAACTGATGCTCGTGCCGATGGTTCTGCTGATCGGCGTCTGGGGCGGCCCGGGAAGGATCTACGCGGCGGTCAAGTTTTTCCTCTACACCATGGTGGGAAGCGTCCTGATGCTCCTGGCCATCCTGGCCCTCTATTTCCACTATGGGGGAGATACCGGCCTTTATACCTTCAACGTGATCGACCTCTACGGGGCCGCCATCCCGGCCGTCAAGCAGTACTGGCTTTTTGCGGCCTTCGCCCTCTCCTTCGCGATCAAGGTGCCGATGTTCCCCTTTCACACCTGGCTTCCCGACGCCCACACCGAGGCCCCCACGGCGGGGAGCGTCATCCTGGCCGCGGTCCTCCTGAAAATGGGCGTCTACGGTTTCATCCGCTTCGCCATCCCCCTCTTTCCGGCGGCGGCCGTTGCGGCGACCCCCCTTATCAGCTGGCTGGCGATCGTCGGCATCCTCTACGGCGCCCTGATGTGCCTCATGCAGACCGATCTGAAGCGTCTGATCGCCTACTCCTCCGTGAGCCACCTGGGCTACGTGATGCTCGGCATCTTCGCCTTCAACGTCCAGGGCATGCAGGGGGGCATCTACCAGATGCTCAACCACGGCATCAGCACGGGAGGCCTCTTCCTGATCGTCGGGATGATCTACGAGCGGCGGCACACCCGGATGATCGCCGATTTCGGAGGCCTGTCCGCGGAGATGCCGCGGCTGGCCGCGTTTTTCATGATCGTCACCCTCTCCTCGATCGCTCTGCCGGGAACGAACGGCTTCGTGGGCGAATTTCTCATCCTCCTCGGCGCCTTCCGGAGCAATATCCTCTACGGGGTCCTCGCGGCCGCGGGCGTCGTCCTCGGCGCCGTTTACATGCTCTGGATGTTCCAGCGGGTCATGCTGGGAAAGATCACGCATCAGGAGAACCGGGGGTTGCCGGACCTGACGGGGAGGGAGACGGCCATCCTGGTCGCCGTCGTCTTCTTCATCTTTCTGATGGGGCTCTACCCGAACCCCTTCCTGCGGAAGATGGACGCTTCGCTGGCCGGGTATCTGAGTTCCATGCAGGCAAAGACCGCCCCTTTCGCCGCCGCGGGAAATCCCCGCATCCCGGAATATGGGGCGGCAAAGGGTCCTGCGGCCGACCTTCCGGAGTCGATCCGGATCCGGGGGAAACAACAACCGGTCTCCGCCTCCGCGGGAGGAGCGCCCGTCTTCAGGTTCGCGGCCTCAAACAGGCCGGCAGACGCAAGGTAAGGGAGGCAGGAAATCATGGTGGTCAGGATACCCGAGCTGGCTTTCGGCTGGATCATCCCCGAAATCGTCATCACTGCGAGCGCCATCCTCTCGCTGCTGATCGCCGCCTTCGGAAGAAAGGCGCCGATCGGAAACTGGACGGGCCTCCTGGCGCTCGCCGGCTCCGGCCTCGCCCTGATCCATACCTGCCTTCTCTGGGACCAAACTGCAAGCCTCTTCAACGATCTCTACCTCATCGACAACTTCGGCACCTTTTTCAAGGGCCTGGCGCTGATCGTCTCCCTGCTGGTGACGCTCCTCTCGCTCCGCTACACGGAACGCGAAAAGATGATCCAGGGGGAATATTACGCGCTGCTGCTGTTCGGGGTCCTGGGGATGATGATCATGGTCTCCTCCAACCATTTCATCACGATCTTCATCGGCCTGGAGGTGATGTCCATCTCCATCTACGTCCTCTGCGGGCTGCTGCACGACGATCCCCGGTCGGCGGAGGCCTCCCTGAAATACTTTCTCCTGGGGGCTTTTTACACGGCCTTTCTGCTGTACGGCATCGCCATGGTTTACGCCACGACCGGCGCTCTGGACATCCGCGGAATCGCCTCATCTGTCGCTTCGGAGAATTTCCAGCCGACCCCGATGTTCCTGATCGGTCTGGGCATGCTCATCGTGGGGTTCGGCTTCAAGACCGCGGCCGTCCCCTTTCACATGTGGACGCCGGACGTCTACGAAGGCGCCCCGACCTCCATCACCGCCTACATGGCGACCGGGATCAAGGCCGCCGCGTTCGGCGCGTTTCTCCGGGTGTTCTACACGGCCTTTCCCTCCTTCGGCGAAACCTGGTCGGGGGTTCTGTGGGTCATAGCGGCCGCCACGATGACCCTCGGCAACATCACGGCGCTGGTTCAGGACGACATCAAGCGGATGCTGGCCTATTCCAGCATCGCCCATGCCGGTTACATCCTGATCGCCTTCGTGGTCGGCGACGCCTTTTCCGCCTCGGCCATGCTGTTCTACATCCTCGTCTATACCTTCATGAATGTCGGCGCCTTCGCGATCGTCATTCTGCTGGGGCGGAAGGGGGAGCCGAACACCGGCATTGAAAGCTACGCGGGTCTTGCAGGGCGGCACCCCCTGATCGCTCTCGCCATGGCCCTTTTCCTTCTCTCCCTGACGGGGATCCCGCCGCTGGCTGGGTTCATGGGGAAATTCTATCTCTTCGGTGCCGCCATCCGGGCCGAATACTACGGGTTGGCCGTCATCGGCGTTTTGAACAGCACGGTCGCCGCCTACTACTACCTGCGGGTCATCGTGTTCATGTATTTCCGGGAAGCGGCGGGAGAGCCCTGCCGGCCCGATTTTTCGCCGGCCTATGCGGCGGTGATCGTCATCAGCCTCTGGGCGCTCTTCCACATGGGCCTCTTCCCGCGCGACTTTCTGCTCATCGCCGGGAAGTCCGTGAACCTGTTCCTCTCGGGAAGTTGAATGCCCGGCCGCGCCAAGCAGCGGCACATTGGACCGCAGCGGGCTTTCAGAACCGGGGGGGAAAGAAAAGGGGGAGGGGAAAGTCTATTTCCGCCAGGGGCGGGTGTTGTCCAGAAGGTAGTCCGACTGACGATCCACCAAACAATCCGGGCAGAGGTGAACCAGCATCATGCTTTCAATATGCCGGACGATCAGAAACCTCGTCGAATTCCCGCGGCAGGCGAAGCACCGGTCCGGCTCGTCCATGCGGTGGAACCGGTAGCACTGTTCATCCTCGTACTTCATCGACCACCCTTCGCGTTCCTGCGAAAATTACGGGAGCCCCTTTTTCCGCCGTTTTCGCGCGGGCGGGAATCCGTTGTTCACCGGACGCTCCCATGCCGCGGGCCGCTCCTCCGCGCGGGGACGGTGACATCCGGCTGGTTCATCCTCCCGGACCGGCCTCGTGAAGGGGCGGGGGTTCCGGCCGGCTGAAGAGGGGAAACCGCAGGGTAAATTCCGTCCCTTCTCCCTCCCGGGACGCCACCCCGATCTCCCCGCCGTGCGCTTCGATGATTTTTTTGCAGAAGGTCAGCCCCAGTCCGGAGCCCCGATGGCGTTCCTCCTTGCCCATCACCCGGAAGAAGGGCTCAAAGACAAACGGGACCTTGTCGGCGGGAATTCCGCTTCCCGTGTCGGAGACACGAACGGTCACCCCGTCCTCGCCGCCGGCCGCCGCAATCCGGATGCGGCCGTGCTTCGGCGTGTATTTCACGGCGTTCCCGATCAGGTTGAGGAAGACCCTTACCAGGCCTTCCCCGTCTCCGCAAATGTCCGGCAGATCTTCCGGGATCTCCGTCTCCAGAGAGATCCCCCCCTCCCGGCACAACGGGATCATCTCCTCTACGCTTTGCGCCACCAGGTCGACCACCCGGAGGGGATCCCTTTTCCCGGCAAAGGCGCCCTCTTCGATGCGGCTGATGTCGAGCCAGTGTTCGACCATCTTCTCCAGTTTCTGAACACGGGAACAACACCGGTCGACGATCTCTTTTCCTTCGCGGCCCAGTTGATCTCCCGCGAGGAGTTGGAGCGCTTCGATGTACTGCCGGACGACAACGAGGGGGGAGCGCATTTCGTGGCTGACGAAGGTGATGAAATTCCTCTCCATCCGCTCCTTTTCTTCCCTCAG
>JBFYYH010000315.1:0-3490 GCA_041310125.1 Syntrophaceae bacterium
CGTACTTCCGGTCGGCGGTGGTGATCCAGCCGAAATGCCAGGGGATGCCGACCTGGTGGATCGTGTTGCCGTCGATGGTGAACGGCTTGAAGCGCGGCGTGACAATCGCCGTCGCCTCCACCTCGCCGCGGGCGGATTTGACGATCACCTTCTCGCCCGGGGCGATGTTCCGCTCCTTGGCCAGCTCCCGGCTCATCTCGACGAACATCCCGGGCTGCATCTCGGCCAGCCAGGGGCACCACCTCGTGAGCACCCCGGTCTGCCAGTGCTCGCTCACCCGGTAGGTGCTGCAGACGAACGGGAAGCGGGGATCGCAGCTCGCGACCGTGTCCAGCTCCGTCCCGACCCCCTTCTTGTCGAACCGCCGGAGGACGGGGTTGTTCATCTGGGCGGAGAAGAGGTTCTTCTCCACCGGGCACTCCAGGGGTTCGTAGTGCTCGGGGAAAGGCCCGTCGGCCAGCCCCGGCCCGTAGATGGAGGCCACGCCGTCCGATTTCATGATGAAGGGCGGCCTTCCGGAACCGGGGTTCCCCACGCCGTCCGGGACGTCGCCCGTCCATTTCGCCCCGTCCCAGAGGATGACGGGGGCCTTGGGGTTCCAGGGTTTCCCGGTCGGATCGACCGAGGCGCCGTTGTAGATGATCCGCCGGTTGACCGGCCAGGACCAGGACCACTCGGGGTAGAGGCCGATCCCGGTGGGATCCTTCTGTCCGCGGCGGGCGGACAGGTTGGCGGCGCCGTAGGAGCCGCAGTAGATCCAGCAGCCGGACGAGGTGGAACCGTCGTCCTGGAGCCAGGCAAAGGCGGGAACCGGGTCTCCCTTCTTGAACTCCCGGAACTCGCCCTTCTTCGCCGGATCCTCGACCTTCTTGTCCTCCAGGAAGAAGCCGTTGATCTCCCGGGCGACCATGTGCGGATCGATGTGGTGAACCTTCCCGTCCGGCCCCTTGCGGCCGTAGTTCCAGGTGAGCTGGGTGATCGCCTCCTTGAGCGGGCCGCCCTGCTTTTCGTAGAGCCCCTTGATCTTGTAGAAGAGCTCCGACATGATCTCGGCGTCGGGTATGGCCTCGCCCGGCGGGTTGACGGCCTTGTAGCGCCACTGCATCCAGCGGCCGCTGTTGGAGACGCTCCCCTCCTTCTCCACGGAGGAGGCGCAGGGAAGCATGAAGACCTCGGTCTTGACCTTCGCCGGGTCGACCCCGGGGCCGCGCCAGAAGGAGCCGGTCTCGTTGTCGAAGAGGTTGACGTTCACCATCCAGTCGAGCTTGCCCAGGGCCTGGCGGACCTTGTTGGAGTGGGCGCCGCTGCAGGCCGGGTTCATCCCCCAGGCGAAGAAGCCGCTGAACTTCTCCTTGAACATCTCGTCGAAGAGGACCAGCCAGGAGTAGTTCGCCCCGTCGTCGAGCTTCGGCATCATCCTGTACCCCTCTTCCAGGTCGACGGCCGCGCCGTAGACGGACCGGACGTAGCTGGCGAGGTATTTGGGGCGGTTTTTCCACCAGTTGAGGCTGTTGGGCTCCTTGGTGGTCGGGGTGTTCTTCTCGTTGTAGGCCTTGATCGTCGGCAGCGAAGCCGAAGGCGTCGGCAGGTAGCCGGGGAGGATGTGAAAGAGGAGGCCGTAATCCGTGGAGCCCTGGACATTGGATTCGCCGCGGAGGGCCTGGACGCCGGCGCCGGCGACGCCGACATTCCCCAGCAGGAGCTGAATGATCGCCATCGCCCGGATGTTCTGGACCCCGACGGTGTGCTGGGTCCAGCCCATCGCGTAGAGGATGTTCCCCGCCTGGTCCGGCTTTCCGGTGGAGGCGTAGATCTTGTAGACCTCCGCAAGCTTCTCCTTCGGCGTCCCCGTCACCCGGGTCACGACCTCCGGGGTGTAGCGGGCGTACTGCTTCCGCAGGAGCTGGAAGACGCAGTTCGGGTCCTTGAGGGTCGGATCCTTCCGGATCACCCCGGCGGCGTCGGTCTGGTAGGACCAGGTGGCCTTGTCGTACTTCGCGTCCTGGAGGCCGGAGAAGACCCCCTTGTTGTCGGCCGGGAGGCGGAAGGCCGGGTTCACCAGGAAGGAGGCGTTCGTGTAGTTCAGAACGTACTCCTTCTGGATCAGGTTGTTGTCGAGGATATACTTGATCATCCCGCCCAGGAAGGCGATGTCCGTTCCCGAGCGGAGGGGGGCGTAGAGGTGGGCCTTCGCCGCCGACTGCGTGAACCGGGGATCGACGCAGACGAGCTTCGCCCCCTTGTCCATCGCTTTCTGGATCCACTTGAAGGAGATCGGGTGGTTCGAGGCAGGGTTGCTGCCCATGATGAGAATGACGTCACTGTTGCGGAAGTCGATCCAGTGGTTCGTCATGGCGCCGCGTCCGTACGACTCTGCCAGAGCCGCCACAGTCGCGCTGTGTCAGATCCGGGCCTGGTGTTCGATGTACACCAGACCCAACCCCCGCAGGAATTTTTGGTAGAGGAAGCACTCCTCGTTGTCCATGGCGGCCGAGCCGACCGAGGCGATCCCTTCGGTCCGGTTGACCAGCTCGCCCTTGGCGTTTTTCGCCTTGAAGCTCTTGTCGCGGCTCTTCTTG
The DNA here is from genome assembly GCA_041310125.1 of Syntrophaceae bacterium. Lineage (GTDB taxonomy): Bacteria > Desulfobacterota > Syntrophia > Syntrophales > UBA5619 > JAKAFS01. The sequence continues at coordinate 2,580 of JBFYYH010000315.1, forward strand.
ACGTTCTCGGCGATCTTGTCGAGGGCCCATTCCCAGGAGACCTCCTTCCACTCCGCGGCGAAAGGGGCGCGGTAGAGGGGCTTCTCGAGGCGGTTCTCGTTGACGGCCATCTGGTAGATGGAGCCGCCCTTGCTGCACAGCGATCCGCGGTTGATCGGGCTGTCCGGATCCCCCTCCGTGTTGACGACCTTCCCGTTGCGCGTGGAGACGATGATGCTGCATCCCACGGAACAGTAAGGACAGACGGTCGTCGTCTCCCGGGCGTACTGGATCTTCAGCGGCTGCGCATAGGCGGCCACCGGCTTCAGGTTGATGCCGATGCCGCTCGCCGCGAGCGCAGCGCCGGAGATCTTCAAGAAACCTCTTCTGCTGACATCCATGACAACGTGCTCCTTTCTTAGGGATTGGCGAAAATATCCTTCTTCCGATACTTTAGCCATTCTCCTTTCCAAGCACGGGAGGCGGAACCGTTTCCAGTCGCGCCCATTGTCCACCCTTCATGGAGATCCCTTTAGAAGAGGTGGATCGGAGAATTGCTGCTTCGGCGGGTCCGTCCCCCCCAAACCGGCAGGCGATGCGCGGGGAGAACGGGAAGTTTTTCCTTCAAAGACCTTGAACTTTCAGTTGCCTATATATTTTACCTCATTTTCTGTCAAGATTTTTCCGTTCGATCCCGCTCTCTATCCTCGCCTCTCCGCTCCGGCGGGCGGATCCGCCGGAGGCTGCCGTCTCAGGCGCTCCCAGAGGAGGGCTGCGAAAAAGCCGGCCGCGGCCACGAGGATGATCGTCGCCCCGGAGGTGAGGTTCAAGGCATAGGAGAGCGCCAGTCCGGCCAGGGTAAACAGGCCGCTCAAGATCGAGGAGAGGACCATCATCGCCCGGAGCGATCCGGTGAATTTCTCGGCGATGAA
>JBFYYH010000316.1:0-3539 GCA_041310125.1 Syntrophaceae bacterium
CGGAGGCGACCAACGGGCGGGGAAACAGAAGTTCGTCTATGACGACGTCGCAAAGAACGACTCCATCGAACGCATCATCGAGAAGATCACCTTCAAGAACATCGATACCCTCAATACGACAAAAACCCTTCTGGTACCGGCAGATCTGGAAAGGGCCGTAAAGGCGATCGAAAAGGCGGACGTCCTTGCCTTCTACTGTTCAGGTTCCTCGATCGTGGCCGGACAGAATGCCAAATCTCGCTTCTACAGAGTCGGGAAAAAGTGCCTTCTCTACAGCGATTCGACCGAGCAGAACATATCGGCCTCGCTGCTCGACGGGAAAAGCGTCGCCATCGGCATCACCAGTTCGGGGAGGACAAGATCCGTCGTGAATGCGATGAAAATCGCCCGGGAAGCGGGGGCGGCGACGATCTGCATTACCGATTCCCCCTCTTCTCCGGTCGTGAACTTCTCGGATATTTGTTTCTTCAGCTCGAGCACCTATTCCAGCTTCCTGGAGGATTCGATGACGTCGCGGATGCCGCACATCCTCATCATAGACATCCTCTACGCCTGTTTTGCGGTGAAGCATTATCAGAAGTCCCTCAAATCGATTGAGAAGACCACTGCAGCCATTAAAGACACCATCTTTTACCCAAATGGCAGGCGATCCCCTTCGTAGAGGGCTCATCCGGCAGAAAAATTTCTATTTCAGGAGAAAGAGATGATCATTTTTTCGACCAGCATGGGCGAGGTAAAACTGGAGCTCTTCCCGGAGGCGGCGCCCGTCACCGTCGCGAACTTCATCCAGTATGTCGAGGAGGGATTTTTCGACGGCACGATCTTCCACCGGGTGATCCCGGGCTTCGTCATCCAGGGCGGCGGATTCACGGCCGACATGAAACAGAAAAAAACCAACGCCCCGATCCGGAACGAGGCGGCCAACGGCCTGAAGAACGAACGGGGAACCCTTTCGATGGCGCGGACGCAGGCCGTCGACAGCGCGACCTCCCAGTTCTTCGTGAACGTCGCGGACAACGCCTTCCTCGACCACGGGACGCGGGATTTCGGCTACGCCGTCTTCGCGAAGGTCGCGGAGGGGATGGACGTGATCGACCGGATCGCCTCCGTCGCGACGGGCAATGCGGGGATGCACCAGGATGTGCCGCTGGAGCCGGTCGTGATCCTCTCCGCGCGCCGGACGGAATAGCCGGAAAGCGACGCAATCGGCCTTCGCACCCATACCGGCCGCCGGATCAGGCTTTCCGGAAGGGATGTTCCGATTTCGAACCCGGCGCGGCCCCGGGGATACCGCCGTGATTCCCAGAGAAATGGGGACAGACCCCATTGATTTTGTCATTCCCGTGAAAACGGGAATCCATTTTTTCAAGATGTGACACGAGCTTTGGATACCCGCCTGCGCGGGTATGACGATTTTTACGAGGGGGTCATTTTTCCCCGGTCCAGTTCCGGTGCTCCTCGGCGAGGTGGTCGATCAGCTTGCCGAGCGGCCAGTGCTGGTTCTGTTTCGTCAGGCTGCAGAAGATCGGCCGCTTCAGGCCGTCCCCGGGAAAGCCCTCCAGGACCATGTGGGTTTGGACCTCGGAAAACCCGAGGAACATCAGGATCTTAGTCTCCTCCTCCTCAAAGCGGTCCTGCGGACCCCGCTGGAGGATGTCAATGATCTTCGCGTCTTCCTTCCACGAGGCACTCAACAGGATCACGTAGGCGTCAAGCGTTTTGTCGAGAAAGGCCTTGATGGTCTGCGCGTCCTCGACGCTGTAGCCGCACAGCAGCACTCCCACCGATTGCATGCATTCTCTCCCAAGATGTTGATCCGGAAAACGTTATTCCTTCACCCGAAAGACCGGGCGGTGAGCTTCCGTATCGGCACGATGCGCCTTCAGTTCGGCGGCGACGGTATCGACCTTGAAATCAACCAGCGATATTTTCTCGCCGAGTTCCCGCCTGGATTCCAGGATCTCCCTTCGGAGAACGTCATGCCCCTCCAGCACCAGGTCAAACTTGCCGCGGATATCTTCCAGAATGATTTCGAGATGCTCTTTCTCCATTTTTTCCTCCTTGTGCAAGTTTTCAACCGCCTTGTTTCCCCCGATCAGTCACTGTAGACGGAACGGCCGGCGTTTTCAAGGGAAATCCTCCCCGGCGGATCGGACGGGCGGAGCCCGGAAACGGTCATATCCCTTGACAAAGAACGAGTCTTTGGGATAGGCATAGTCGCTCCGTCCCGCCTCGGGATCGGGCGCCAGGAAGCAGCGGACCGCCCCTGAACCGGGAACCCGTCCTGCGCGGAAAGGTGGTAAAGGCCGACCGTGTATTTCTCGAAAGAGACCCTCAGCCAGTCCAAAAGGCTCACCGAAAAGTGGGAAGCGGAGGTCCGGGAGGCCGTCCGGGCGAACCCCGACCGGAAGCCTTGCTGCTCCACCGTCTCCGACCTCGAAATCCAGCGCCTCTACACCCCCGAAGACATCGCGCAGATGGATTTCGCGCGGGACATCGGCGTCCCCGGCGAATTTCCCTTCCTGCGCGGCAACCAGGCCACCGGATACCGCGGCCGCACCTGGACCTTCCGGATGTTCTCCGGCATGGGGAGCGCGCAGGACACGAACGCCCGCTGGCGGATGCTCCTCAAGGAGGGGCAGACGGGCCTCAGCACCGCCTTCGACTTCCCGACGCTGATGGGCTACGACAGCGACTCCCCGAAGGCGCGCGGCGAGTGCGGCCGCTGCGGCGTCGCGATCGACACCCTCGAGGATTTCCTCGCCCTCATGGAGGGGATCCCGATGGACCGGGTCACCACCTCGATGACGATCAACCCGCCCGCGACCGCCCTCTGGGCGATGTACTGCGCGGCGGCGGAGCGCAAGGGGGTGCCGCTGGCGAAGATCGGCGGGACGATCCAGAACGACATGCTCAAGGAGTTCATCGCCCAGAAAACCTTCATGTGCCCGCCGGAGCCCTCCGTCCGCCTGATCAGCGACACGGTGGAATTCGGCGCGAGGCACGTCCCGAACTGGAACACGATCAGCATCAGCGGCTACCACATCCGGGAGGCGGGCTCCACCGCGGTCCAGGAGCTGGCCTTCACCATCCGCGACGGGATCGAGTACGTGGAGGACGTCGTCCGCCGCAAGGGGCTCGACGTGGACGAGTTCGCCCCGCGCCTCTCCTTCTTCTTCAACGCCCACATCGACTTCTTCGAGGAGATCTGCAAGATGCGGGCGGCGCGGCGGATCTGGGCGAAGGTGATGCGCGACCGCTTCGGGGCGAAGAATCCCCGCTCCTGGTGGATGCGCTTCCACACCCAGACGGCGGGCTGCTCGCTCACCGCCCAGCAGCCCTACAACAACGTCGTGCGCACCGCCATAGAGGCGCTGGCGGCAGTCCTCGGCGGCACCCAGTCCCTCCACACCAACTCCCTCGACGAGGTGCTCTGCCTCCCCTCCGCCCACGCGGTCGAGATCGCGCTCCGCACGCAGCAGATCCTCGCCGAGGAGACCGGTGTCGCCCACACGATCGACCCCCTGGAGATCGGAAGA
>JBFYYH010000317.1:0-8495 GCA_041310125.1 Syntrophaceae bacterium
CCGGACCGGTGGGGAATGAATTCGTCGGGATCGGCCCCTTCCGCAAACTGCTCGCGCGCTATCCTGCTCTCCCCGCGATCGTCGCCCACATGGGGGCGCTCGAATACGGGGCGTTCGGGGAGTTGCTGGCCGACCACCCGGGGATATTCCTCGACACGGCCTTCGCGTTCCTTCCGCGCCTGGGTTCCATGTGCGATCTGGACGGGGATTTCCTGGAGAAAAACCGGGAGAGGATCCTCTACGGTTCCGACTTTCCGAATGTCCTCTTCCCCCGGGAGGACGAGATCGACACCCTGCTCGGACTCGACCTTTCCCAGGCTTTCTATGACTCGGTCTTCCGGGACAACGGTTTGCGCCTCATCGCTTGAGAGGATTCAGACACGGCCGTAGTCGTCCTCGATCCGCTCGATGTCGTCTTCCCCGAAGTACTCCCCGGTCTGGATCTCGATGAAGGCCGCCTCCGTCTCCCCGACGTTCTGCAGGCGGTGGGCCGCTCCGCGCGGGATGTCCAGGGACTGGCCGCTGTGAAAGGGAATCTCCCGGCCGTCCAGGGTCACGACCGCCTCCCCGGCGATCAGGTGCCAGTGCTCCTGCCGGCGGCGATGCCGCTGGAGGCTCAGGCGCCCCCCGGGCAGGACGCAGATCCGTTTGACCTTGTGATCCGCCTCCTCCGCGAGAACCGTGTAGTGACCCCACGGACGGTGACCCGTTTCCATGATCCCCTCCTGAGGCGGCCCGCCCCCTTCCGGAGGGACCCGCGGCCACCGCAAAAACCCGGACCGGGCGGATCGCCGGAAAAATCGCGGCGCGAAACGCCCGGGACAACGCTGAAAAACGGTCCCGGTCCGGCCCATCGTCAAACCGGCCCCCCTTAAGCAAACAGGGCGTATTTGTGATCCTCCGTCCCCACGCCCGTCTTCAGCGCCGCAGCCGTGACGGCGGCGGCCACCTTCTCGGGAACGGCCCGGTTGAAGACGCTCGGAACGATGTGATTGTCGGTCAGTTCCTCGGGAACCACGCAGGAGGCGATCGCGGAGGCCGCCGCGACGAGCATCTCCTGGTTGATCTCCCGGCCCCGGCAGTCGAGAACCCCCCGGAAGAGGCCCGGGAAACAGAGGGTGTCGATGATCTGGTTGTCGTAGTCCGCCCGGCCGGTGGCGATGATCCGGACATGGGATTCGATCTCCTCCGGCGCCACCTCCGGGGCCGGATTCGCCAGGGCGAAGACGACCGCGTCCTGCGCCATGTTCCGAAAAGCGTCGGCCGGCACGGCGTGGGGTTCGGAGACGCCGATGAAGATGTCCGCCCCCCGCAGGGCGTCGGCCACTTTTCCCCGAATCCCCTCCGGGTTGGTCAGGCCGGCGATCTCCCTCTTGACGGGGTTCATGTTCTCCCGGCGGCCCCGGTAGAGAATCCCCGCGCGGTCGCAGCCGACAATCCGCCGGACCCCGCAGGCAATCAGGAGCCGGATCGTGCCGATCCCCGCAGCGCCCAGACCGCAGACCACGACGCGGACATTCTTCAGCCGCTTCTTCACCAGCTTCAGGGCGTTCATCAGGCCTGCCAGGATCACAACGGCCGCCCCGTGCTGATCGTCGTGAAAGACCGGGATCTTGAGCTCCTCCCTCAGCTGTTCTTCGATTCCGAAACAGCGGGGCGCGGAGATGTCCTCCAGGCAGATCGCGCCGAAACCCGGCGCCATCCACTTCACCGCCCGGATGACCTCTTCCGGATCCCGGGTGTCCAGACAGATGGGAAAGGCGTCCACCCCGCCGAAGGTCTTGAAGAGGAGGGCCATCCCCTCCATCACCGGCAGGGCGGCCTCGGGCCCGATATCGCCGAGACCCAGGACGGCCGTTCCGTCGGTCACGATGGCCACCGTATTTCTCTTCATGGTCAGCTCGTAGACCCGGTCCGGGTTGTCGTAGATCGCCATGGCGACCCGCGCCACGCCGGGCGTGTAGGCCATCGCGAAATCTTCACGGGTCTTCAGGGGAACCTTGCTGACCGTTTCGATCTTTCCCCCCTGGTGGAGGAGCAGGGTCCGATCCGCGACATTGAGCACCCGGATCTCCCGGATCCTCCCCACCGCCGCGACGATGAGCTTCGCCGTGTCCAGATCGGCGCCGCTGGCCTCGATGTCGCGGATGATCGAGCCTTTGTTGAATCCCACGATATCGACGGCGCCCACATTTCCCCCGGCCCGGCCGATGACGGAGGCCACTTTCCCCAACATCCCCGGCCGGTTGGGAATCTCGATCCGGAGCACCACGCTGTAACTCGAATTCATCTTGATCATGGCTGGTTTTCCCCATCTTTCCGCAGCGGATTCCGGCCGTTCTTCGGAACCGCCGGATGATATTTTGGTTATTTTATACGCCACCGCCGGGCAAAGTCAACCGTGGAGAGGGCTTCAATCTCTTTTTCCGGTGACATTGGAGCAGCTTTCATGCTAAAAGTCCGCGGAGCGTGTTTTCACCAACAGGAAGAACAAGATGGTTTCAAAACTCGGATATCTCCCCGTTTCCTCCCTCGGGGACGGGGAAGAGGTGATCATCCACGACATCGCGGGCGGCCATGCCCTGATCAGCAGGCTGGCGGGGATGGGGATCGCCCTCAATACGAAGATCCGTTTTCTTCATGCGAGCGGCGGGCTGGTCGTCGTCCAGGTCGCCGACACGAGGGTCGCCCTGGGAGCGGGGGAGGCGGCAAAGATCCTCATCCGCCCGATCGTCTCCCCCCCGGAGGGGGAAGAGCGGCCTGCGCGGAGGCGGTCGCTCCTGGTCGCCCTGGCCGGCCAGCCCAACGTCGGGAAATCCACCGTTTTCAACATCCTGACCGGACTCTCCCAGCACGTCGGCAACTGGCCCGGGAAGACGGTCGAGAAGAAGGAAGGCGCCCATGCCGCGGACGACGGGGAGCTCAGGGTCGTCGATCTCCCCGGCACCTACAGCCTGACCTCCTTCTCCGAGGAGGAGCGGGTCGCCCGGGACTTCATCATCCACGAAGCGCCGGACGTCATCGTTCTGCTGGTGAACGCCGCTGCCCTCGAGAGGAGCCTCTATCTCCTCGCGGAACTTCTGCCCCTCGGTCCCCCCGTCATTGTCGCCGTGAACATGCTCGATCTGGCGGAGAAACAGGGGATCCGGATCGACACCGGCGTCCTGGAAAAGTCCCTCGGAATCCCCGTTGTCCCGATGGTCGCCACGAAAAACCGGGGCATCCGCGACCTCGTTCGCCGGATCACGGCCCTCTCCCGCGGAGAGGTCGGCTACGGGCCGAGGATGCCCGAGGTGGCGGAGAACCACCGCGATCTCTTCCAGAACCTCTCCGACCTGATCGGCAACGCGGTCCCCCGCCCCTACACGGTCCCCTGGATTGCCGCCAAGCTGATGGAGGGGGACGCGGAGATCTCGGCGATGATGGAGACGGCCCTGCCGCCGCAGATCTGGGTACAGGTCCGCGCACTGCTGGTCGCGCACGAGGACTCCCTTCACGCCGTCGTCTGCGGGCGGTACGACTGGATCGAGAAGATCGCCCGCGCCTCCGTGTCGCGTTTCCGGATGGGGCAGATCGTGATGACCGACCGGATCGACCACCTCCTGACCCGCCCCCTGTTCGGCATCCCGGTCCTCCTGGGCGTCCTGGGTTTGGTCTTTCTGCTGACCTACAAGATCGGATTCCCCCTCCAGGAGGAGCTGGAAAAAGGGATCGGCGCGTTCGGCGGATGGCTCGCCCCTTTTCTGGCGCCGGCGCCGGAATGGCTCCGGGGACTTCTGATCGACGGGGTGATCGGCGGCGTCGGTTCCGTCCTCACCTTTTTGCCCCTGCTGCTGATCTTCTTCGCCACCTTGGCGTTTCTCGAGGACATCGGCTACATGGCCCGGGCCGCCTTCGTCATGGACCGGTTCATGCATCTCGTGGGGCTGCACGGCAAGAGCTTCATCCCGATGTGCCTCGGCTTCGGCTGCAACGTCCCGGCGATCATGGGCGTCCGGATCATCGAATCGAAAAGGGTGCGGCTGCTGACGATGCTGCTGACCCCCTTCATCCCCTGCACGGCCCGCCTCGCCGTGCTGATCTTCATCGCGGGCGCCGTCTTTTCCGCCGACGCGACGCTGGTGGTCTGGGCGCTCGTCACCCTGAACATCCTCGTTCTGGGCGCCGTGGGAATGATCGTCCACGCCGGGTTCATGAAGGACGAGCCGACCCCGTTCATCATGGAGCTCCCGCTCTACCAGCGGCCTGACCCGAAGACGATCGCCTGGGTCATCTGGACGCGGACCCTTTCCTTCATCCGGAAGGCGGGAACCGTCATCCTCACGGTCTCCATCTTGGTCTGGCTTCTGGCCTACTTCCCCGACGGCCGGACGGAGACGAGCCTCCTGGCCGGGCTCGGCCGTTTCCTGGAGCCGCTCGGCCGTCCGCTCGGCCTCGACTGGAAGATGGTCACGGCGCTCCTCACCAGCCTCGTGGCCAAGGAGAACGCGGTGGCCACCCTCAGCGTCCTTTACGGCGTCGCGGACCAGGGCCTCCTTCAGATCCTCCCCACGGTGATGAGCCCCGCCTCCGCGCTCGCCTTCCTCACGGTCGTGATGCTGTTCGTCCCCTGTGCGGCGACGGTCGCCGTCATGCGGCGCGAGATGGCCGACCGCATCTGGTTCGGCGGCTCCCTCCTCCTGACGGTCGTCCTCTCCTATCTCGGAGGAATGGCAGCCTACCGGCTCGCCCTCTGGGCCGGTCTCTGATCCCAAGCGCGACGAACCCGAAATCAGTCGCAAGAGCCTTGAATTGGGACGGCTTCGTAATAAGTCCGCAGGCAAGGCGAGCGAAACCCGAGGAGTGAGGCGTACTTTACCGTACGCTGCAACGACGAGGGGTGAAGCGCAACGCAGCATCCGGCCTTATTACAAAGCCGTCAAACGTGGTTTCGGATGAATTCGTAAATCTCCGGGTGGGAGCAGACCTCGTAGTATTTTTTTGCCGTCGCGCCGGTCACCTCCAGGGTCTGGGGATTCACCTTGAGAATGGGGGACTCCCGGATCACCAGACGTTGATACTGCCCGTTCACCGTCGGCACCGTTCCCGTGAACAGTTGGACCTTTTCGTTCGGATCCGCCGGATAGAGGATGCCGGTCAGATTGATTTCCCGGGAAAGCTTCTCGAAGGCCTCCGGGCTGAGTTCGATCCCGTTTACATTGTACCGCAGGGACAGGTCGTCGGCCGTCGCCTCGGCCTCCTTTTCCGGAATGTGCTGAAAGACGAGCAGGTGAAAGCGCCGGTTCGGATCCCGGAACCGCTTGCGCAGCGTTTTGTCGCAACCGGAGAGGCGGTCCGCCAGATTGATCGCCGGGGAAATCATGATCCGGGAGTCGCCGTCGAAGAGAAACGCGGGAGCGCTCTCCTGGTAACAGATTCCGATCCCGATCTCGAGCAGCGGAAGGTTGTGCTTCTGGTTCTTCATGTTGTACTGCTGCACGATCTGAAGAATCCGGACGGCCAGTCCGCACGCCCGGGCCACGCCGTACCACCCCTGCGAGGTGTCTTCTTGTTCGAAGATCGAGAGGATAATCGCGTCCCCTTCGATGAATTCCTTGGCTCCGTTGTATTCGGAGAGGATTTCGGAGATCGGGTCGAAGAAATTCAGACTGAAATAGGATGCCGGATTCAATCCCCGGGTCCTCATCGTATAGGTGATGTCCATCGAACCCCGGATGTCCGCCTTGATGATGACGTGATTGATGATCGGCTTTTCTTCCCTGACCCGTTCGTCCGAAAGCAGAAACTCGTACAGGGACCGGTTTTCCCGGGAGAGGAGCAGGGTCTTTTCCTCCCGGACCAGACGGATGGCGTCCATCGCGCCCCTCAGGAGATGGCCGTTGTGCAGATCCCTGTGATATCGCGCAAAATCCTTCAGAAAACTCAGCAGATGCTGCTTCCTCCGGGGACCCCAGCAGGTTCGCATCCGGCGGATCGTCTGCTGCAGCGGCACAAGGGAAAGGGGGGTGCCCGAAGAGGCCTCCCTGCGCTTCAGTTGCCGGATCAGCGGTTTTCTCGACCGCAATTTGACCAGAAACTCCCGGATCTGCAGCGGCCGCAGGGGGGGACAGTAATTGGCGTACACGGATTTCATCTCATACGCCGCGACCACCAGCTTGATGAGCCCGGACTTCCTGAATCTCCGATCAAAGAGGCGGAACAGGCCCTTCTGGATCTCCATCCGGGACTTTAACTCCTGACGGATCTCCTCCGACTCCCCCTTCTCCCCGGATTTCCGGATCTGTTCCCGTGAGGCGAAATGGTCCAACATCCGGTCGATGTTGTCCACTTCCATGATCCAGGGGTCCCATGCCTCCCCTTTCGCGCGGTTCCCTTCATTCCCGGCCTCTTCCGGCTCATTTTTCCCGGCCGGATCCCCTCCGCCGGGGCCGCAGCGCTCCAGATCCGTCCGGCTCAGCAGGTCATAGAGGATCGACTTGAGGCTGCTGTAATTGTCCGGATCGTCCGACCGCTGACCAAAAAGCGCATAGGCCTCGATCAGCAGGAAATCGTCCGTCGCCGTATCCGTGTGGAGCGTCGGATTGAGGAAGAAATGGTCGGGAAGAATCTGTTCGGGACGGAAATTCGACTCGCGGATATTCTGGAGAGAGTGGACCTGAACCTCCGTCAGCGCCTCGAACAGTTCCTCTCCCGCAAGACGGATGATCCGTTTTTGGCTGTGCTTGATTTCAGACAGTTTTTCCCGGATTTTGAAGAACTCGAAGTCGTCCCGGTTGGAAGAAAGTTCATACGTTCGGGCCAGGGTTTCCAGGCTTTCGACGAGGGCGTCATATTCGTTCCGGATCTCCTCGAGAAACAATTTGGCCAGCGAGGCCTGTCCCAGGAAATCGATCTGGATTTCCGCTTCGGATTTGGCCCGGTGGATCCCCTCCATCAGGACATCCGCGCAAACCCGCTTCAGCATATTCACTTCCTGGGTGCACCGTTCCGCTTTATAGTCCTCGAAATAGGATTCGGACCGGCTGTGCTTGATCATCAGCAGGGATGCCGTTCGCTTGACGGCGCTGTACACCTGCGTGCTGACGTGCACGTCGATGTGGATGTTGTCCACCCCGAAAACCAGCCTGCCCAGGGAAAAATCGATCCGATAGCGCTTCAGGGAAAGCCCGCGAAGGCTGGGCGGCTTTGCAAAGAAACCGAAGAAATCGAACATGTCGTCCTCACCGGTTAATGGATTTGAATAGATTTCTTACACTTTCATCAGGATGAACTCCACCAGTCTTTCGGGGCCCGTTGAAGATAATCCTTCCCTGCTTCCTCAATTTTTCGATCCAGCGTTCGGTGTTTTTCGATGGATTCAATGTTATTCCACCCCCTCAGGTGTGCGCCTCGTCCCAGTTTCTTCCCGCGGCGATCTCGACCCGGAGCGGCACGCAGAGCTTCACGACCCCCTCCATCTCTTCGCGGACGAGCGAGATGATCCTCTCCTTCTCGGTTAGGGGCGTCTCGAAGACGAGTTCGTCGTGGACCTGCAGGATCATGGCGGTCGAAAGCCCCTCCTCCTGGAGGCGCCGGGCGATCCGGACCATCGCCATCTTGATCAGATCCGCCGCCGTTCCCTGGATGGGGGCGTTGATCGCCATCCGTTCCGCGAACTGGCGGAGGGCGGCCTGCGGACTCGTGATCTCCGGCAGGTAGCGCCGCCGCTTGAGGAGCGTCGTCACATACCCGTCCCGCCGCGCCGCCTCCAGCACGCCGTCGAGAAATTCCCGGACCTTCGCGTATCTCTGAAAATAGCCGTCGATGTAGGCCTGGGCGAGCTTCTGGGTGATCCCGAGCTCTTTCGCGAGGCCGAAGGCGCTCATCCCGTAGAGGACGCCGAAATTGATCACCTTCGCCTGCCGCCGCATGTCGGCGTTGACCATCTCGGGGAAGACCCCGAAGAGGTCGGAGGCGGTCCGGCTGTGGATATCCTCGCCGGCGGCGAAGGCGCCGATCAGGGCCTCGTCCCCGGAGAGGTGCGCCAGGACCCGCAGTTCGATCTGGGAATAGTCGGCGGAGACGATCTGCCAGCCGGGGGGGGCGATGAAGGCCTGGCGGATCCGCTTCCCCTCGAGCGTCCGGATCGGGATGTTCTGGAGATTCGGATTGCTGCTGGAGAGCCTTCCCGTCGCGGTAACCGTCTGGTTGTAGGAGGTGTGCACCCGGCCCGTCCGGGAATGGACCATCTCCGGCAGGGCGTCGATGTAGGTGGACTTGAGCTTCACCATCCCGCGGTAGGCGAGGATCTCCGCCGGAAGCTCGTGGCTCTGCGCAAGGGAAGTCAGAACGTCCACGTCGGTCGAATAGCCCTCCTTGGTCTTCCGCCCCCGGGGGAGCCCCAGCTTTTCGAAGAGGATCGCCTGGAGCTGCTTGGGGGAATTGATGTTGAACTTTTCCCCCGCCAGGAGGTGGATCTTCCGTTCGGAAAGGGCGAGGAGCTGCTCGATCTCCTT
>JBFYYH010000318.1:0-2919 GCA_041310125.1 Syntrophaceae bacterium
CGTATAGAATTGAATACGGAGGCTACGCGGGATGCGCAAAACGCAAGGGAAATCTGCCATGGCGATCGGCGCGCTCTATGTCGGTTTTGTAGGCTGGTCGCTCTACGGCGCCGTATTCCCGGTGGAAACCTACATCTTCCGGATGGTCCACATGGGCTTCATCTTCGGACTGGCCTTCCTGGTCTATCCCCTCCGGCCAAACGCCGCCCGCTGGACGGTGTGGATGGACCTTTTCTTTGCGCTGCTCGGCGTCTCCTCCATCGCCTACGCCTTCGTCGACATGGACCAGTTCATCCGCCGCTCCACCCTCCCGGAGCCGCTGGACCTCTTCTTCGGGCTGGTGGCCATCCTCTTTTTGCTGGAGATCTCCCGCCGGATTGTGGGAGGAGTCTTCACCGCGGTTGTTCTGGGTTTCCTGGTCTACACGCTCTTCGGGAATTACTGTCCGGACGTCATCTCCCACAGAGGCTACGAGGTGGACCGGATTGTCGGGCACATGTACATGACCCTGGAGGGGATTTTCGGGGTGCCCCTTTCGGTCAGCGTTTCCTTCGTGATGCTCTTCGTCGTCTATGGAACCTTCATGGACGTGGCGGGGGCGGGCGGATTCTGGCTGGACCTGTCGCTGGCGACCATGGGGAGAAAGTCGGCCAGCGCGGGCAGAGGCGCAGTGATCACCGCCGCCCTGCTCGGGGGGCCCCAGGGAAGCGGGGTTGCGACGACGATGTCCGTTACGCCGATCATGTGGCCGATCCTGAAGAAAGCCGGATATGACCCGAACATGGCGGCGGGGCTCATCGCCACGGGGGGGATCGGGGCGGTCCTTTCGCCTCCGCTGATGGGCGCGGCCGCATTTCTGATCATGCAGTTCATGAACATCTCTTTCTGGGACGTCATCGTCATGGTCACCGTTCCGACCCTCCTCTATTACATCGGCACGCTGTTCATGGTGGAGCTGGAGGCGCGCAGGTACCGTTTCGCCCCCCCGGAGGCGGAAGCCAAGACCGTCCGGAAGGTGATGCTGACCAAGGGGTATCATCTCTTCTCGATGATCGTCCTGGTGGCGATTCTGGTCGTCTGGAACAAGTCGCCCGAATACGCGGCGCTCGGCGCGATCGGCACGACGATCCTGACGAGCTTCCTGAGCCGGGACCGAAACGAATGGCTCACCCCGCGCAGGATCATCACGGCGATGACCGAGGGGGCGAAGAACATGCTTCCGGTCGCCGTGCTCCTGGCGGCCGCGGGACTGATCGTCGGCACCTTCACCCTGACCGGTCTGGGGCTGAAGATCTCCTCCATCATCATGTCGGTCAGCGGCGGCTCGATCCTGGCCGGCCTTCTCCTGGCGCTCTTCGCCTCGATGCTCATCGGTCTCTCCCTGCCGATCACGGCGACCTACATCATGACCGTGGTCATGGTCGCCCCGGCCCTGGTCACACTCGGCGTCCCGATGCACGTGGCGCACCTGCTGTGCTTCTACTTTGCTGTTCTTTCGGAAGTTTCCCCTCCGGTCGGCCTTTCGCCCTCGGCGGCGGCGGCGGTCACGGGCGGGAATCCCTTCAGCGCGATGATGCAGGCCTGGAAGTATTCGCTTCCCGCCTTCCTGGTTCCGTTTTTCTTTTCGACCTCCACCGTGGGCAACAGCCTCCTGATCGTCGGGGGGAACTGGCCTGACTTCATTCTGGCGACCCTGACGAGCCTCTGTTCGCTCTTTTTTGTGTCGCTGGGCATCATCGGATACATGCGCAAAAAGCTGCCCGTGTTCGAGCGGGCGCTTCTGATCATCGTGGCCGCCGCGATGGTCATTTCCCCGATCGGTTTTTCCGTCCAGGGGCTGGCGCCGCTCGCCGCCGGCATCCTGATGATCGCGCACCATCTGCGGGTGACCCGCAATCCACTCCGGGCGGGCGGGATGGAGACCTGAAGAAGAAGAGGGACGGGCCGGCGGACCTCCTTTTTTCAGGTGGTCGGCCCCGGACAAAGAGGGAAAGGGTCAGGGCCGGGATGGAGAGCCCTGGAGATCATCGATTTCGCAATCTCGGGAGGTGGGTCATGAACATGAGGAGATGGGGAACAGCATTCTGTCTAACAGTCGTCCTGGTCTTTTCGCTGGCACTGACAGCGAGCGCAGCCCAGCCGGCCAAGATGTCCTTCAGCATCGTGACCGGGGGAACGGGCGGTGTCTGGTATCCGCTGGGAGGAGCGCTCGGCGGCGTCATTGGAAAGTACGTTCCCAATACCGAGGCGACCGCCGAGGCGACCACCGCCGCAATCGACAACCTCAAGCTGCTGACGGCCGGAAGGGCCGGGATGGCCTTCGCCTATGACTACCATGTCGTATGGGCGAACGAGGGTAGGGTGCCCGGCCTTTCGGGAAAACACAATGTCCGCATGATCCTCGGATTTTATGAGCAGCCCCTGCACATCGTGACCAAGGAGGGGACGGGGATCAAAACGGTTCCGGATCTGAAGGGCAAGCGGGTCTCCGTCGGCGCCCCGAACAGCGGCACGGAGGAGCAGGCGGGGTACGTGCTCACCGCCCTCGGCATCGACTGGAACAAGGACCTCAAGCGGGAAAAGCTGGGCGCCACCGAGTCCGTCGCCGCCCTGAAGGACGGCAAGATCGACGCCTTCTTCTGGAGCGGCGCCGTTCCGACCTCCTCGATCATTGACCTGGCCTCCACGCCCGGCCTGAAGATGGTCCTTCTGCCCGTCGGCGGCCAGACCGCCGATCAGGTGATGAAGGCCAATCCCGGCGTTTTCCACAAAACCGTCTTCGCCAAGGGGTCCTACACGGGCGTCGAGAGCGACATCCCCACGATCGCGATCACGGCGGTACTCCAGGCGATGGACACCTTTCCGGCGGACCGGGTCCAGCAGATCGTCAAGGCGATCTTCGACAACAAGGCGGAAATC
>JBFYYH010000319.1:0-3947 GCA_041310125.1 Syntrophaceae bacterium
ACCGCCCGGTCCTCAGAGAGAAGCCTGCCTGATTTTCAGCGGATCCTCTGCCTCACCTCTTTCGGGGAATCGTCGCGGATGGTCCTGCCTTACGCGGCGGCCGTGGCCTTGAAAACGGACGCCGAGCTGATCCTGCTCCATCTCCTCGGCAGCGGCCAGGAGAGCCCGAACGAACAGAAAGCCGCCCGCTCAGCCGCCGAGGCCGCGCTGGACCGCCTCCTCCAAGAGGTTCAGGCGCTGTATCCGGGAGTCAAAGCGGCTGCCCGCATCGGGGAAAGCGGAGGGGAGGCGGATCGTCTCGCCAGGATTCTGGATGCGGGCGCCGACATGATCGCAATGGGAATCGGCCCTCTCCCGGATTCCCTCCTGATTCCATCGGGGGGCCTCCCCGAAAGGATCTTCCGCCACGCGCGCTGCTCCCTCCTGACGGCAAACCCGGAAGGGGCCTCCCGCAGGCTGGAGAGGAGGTATCGAAAAGTCTTCCGGAGATTGACCCCCGAGGATCTGATCCGGATCAACGACGAGCAGCCGGAACTCATCGGAGAGGACCTGTTCCACGGCGGCCCGATTTTGAGAACCTCCCGTCTTTTCCTCAGGAATTATTCACCGGCCGGACTGACGAAGGTCTTCGAGGAGTACGGTCTCTTCCCCCGCCTGCGCGAAAAGGGTTTCGCAGATCCGCGGATCGCCGTTCAGATCGATGACGACTATCGACAGCGCCTGAGGGTCTTTTTCGGAGAGGAGGAGGATGAAGATCATCTCCTCCTGGAGATGGTGCTGCGGGAGGGGGTTCTCGAAGGCGCCCGGGAGGGGGGTTCCAGCGGACGGGGCCCCTATTTCCCCGTGCTTGCGGTGGAATGGATCACCATGCAGAACCCCCGGGCCTCCTTCTCGCCGGAGCGCCCTCCCCTTCCCGGCCAGACCTACCCAGGCCTGGGAATCAGCCGCGAAGTCCTGGAGCTGATTGCGATGATCGGTTTGAGGATCAGGAAAGACGGGATCGCCATCCACCCCGAGTACTTTCACGCCGCCCTCCTCTACCATCCCCGTTTCAAATGTTACAATCCGGTTCAGGAAGGCCAGCTGACCGCCCTGATCCGCGACACCGGGGAACACAACCTCGGCGACGTCTCCTGGGCGATCCACCTCGACTGCCTTTGCGGAAAGAATCTCAGCCAGCGTCTTCCCTGGGCGATCGACCAGCAGGTTCTCCCCCTGACCGATCCGCTGAAGGCACACTTCAACAGCGAACATTACCGGACGCTTTTTCGGGAAGGCCTAGCCGGCAGCCGTTACCGGATCGACTGGCGGCTCTTTTCCGAAAGATTGAGGGAACGGACGGATCCGGACCGGGCTAAGGGCCGGACAGATCGATCTGCTGGGGAGAAAGCTCCCGGCGGGAATAATCGAGATGGATCCCCTCCCGCGTGAAGAGGTCGAAGAGATCGGGGTCGATGTGGCGATCCTTCGCCATCATCGAGAGGATGTGCATCGCCTCGGAGAGGGTCTTTCCCTTCTTGTAGGGACGGTCCTTGGCCGTCAGCGCCTCGAAGATGTCGGCCAGCGCCAGGATGCGCGACTGGAGCGATAGTTCCCTTTCGTCGATGCCGCGGGGATATCCCTTCCCGTTGAGGGTTTCGTGGTGGGCCGCGGCATATTCCGGGACGCGGCGCAGCTTCTTGGGAAACGGCAGCTGGGAGAGCATCTTGTAGGTCACCGTGGCGTGGTTCTGGATCACCATTCTCTCATCAGTCGTCAGGGTCCCCTGGCGGACGCTCAGCTTCTCGACCTCTTCCGGGGAGAGAAGGGGCTGGGTCTGTCCATCGAGCTCCCAGGTTCTTTGGGCGATTTCACGGACCCGGCTCAGCCGCTCGTCCGTCATCCGCTCATCCCCCCGGTTCGCTTCGGTCAGAAAGAGGTACTCCTCCGCGAGGGCGTTTGCGCTCCCTGCCCCTTCTGCGGACGGCGACCCCCCTGCTTCACGCCCCTGCCGCAGACGGTTCTGCGCGGCGCACAGTGCGAAGCGGAGTTTCAGCAGATCGATCCGGTCGAAGATGGTTTCGAGTTTGGTGGCCTTGTCCACCACGTACTCCGGCGTGGTCACCTTTCCCACGTCGTGGAGCCAGGCGGCGATCCTCAACTCCTTCAGCTCGTCTTCACTGAAACGGACCGCCGCATAGGGACCTTCCGCGACAGCGTTGATGTGGCGGGCGATCTCCATGGTCAGCTCCGCCACCCGGCGGACATGACCGCCCGTATAGGGTGATTTTTCGTCGATCGCGGTGGCGATCGAGCGGATGAAGGACTCCATCAGGTTTTCGAGGTCGTGGATCAGGCGGTTGTTGGAAAGGGCGACAGCGGCCTGGGAGGCGAGGGATTCGGTCATTTCCTGGCATTCGTAGGAGAAAGGGATCACCTCTCCGCTCTCCTCGCTGCGGGCATTGAGCAGCTGCAGGACGCCGATGATGTCGTTCTCATGGTTCTTCATCGGAACCACGAGCATCGACCGGGAACGGTAGCCGGTGCGGGCGTCGAACTGGCGCGTCCCCTGGAAGTCGAATCCCTCCGCGTCATAGACATCGGGGATGTTGACGATCCCGCCGGTCAGCGCGACATGGGCGGAGACATTCCCGTGGTTGGGCGTTCCGTCTTCATTCTGCAGACGGACCGGATTCCAGGCGATCGGGCCGCCCGTTCCCCCCATGCGGATCCCCAGGGTTTCCGTCTGGACGATGGCAAAGTGGAGTTCCTGCTCATCGTCCGACATGGTGTAGAGGGTCCCGCCGTCGGCGCCCGTGAACTTTCGCGCCTCTTCGACGATCAGCTCCAGGAGGCGCTGAATGTCCCGCTCGGCCGAGAGGGCGGTCCCGATCCGGGTCAGCCTCAGGATCTGTTTCATCTGGTTTTCGGTAAACTGCTGAATCTCCGTGCTCACCCGTTCGATCAGGCGCTGGATCTGATCGCTGCCGACCACACCGGGGAATCCCCTCTCCCTGTGCTCCATGCTTCACCTGCCTTCCGTTTTTTTGAGCCGTTCGGATCAACCGACCCCTGCGGGTCCCGCCGCCGGCATTATGACGGAAAACCGTTCGCGCGTCAACGGACTTCAACCTGAAGATCCCCCCGTTGCAGCCTTTCCTGCATGGCCGCGAGTTCTTTCGGAGACGAAGGGAATTCCGAAAGAAAGGCCGGGTCGAGCGTCTTGGCCGGAACAAAGGGCTGCAGCACGTATTTGCGCGCATTCTTAAGCCATTCCGCGACGGAGAGCAGGTCGTCGATTGTGATCTGGCAAGGAACGACGGTCGTCCTGAATTCGTGTTCGAGTCCGGATTCGGTGATGAGTTCGATGCTCCGGCCGATCGCGGCGAGATCGACCTCGGCGCGGGCGATTCGGCCGTATTTTTCTTGCGGTCCCTTGATATCCATCGCCAGATAGTCGACCAGCCTCTCCCGGATCAGCGTCTCGAGGACCTCCGGGCGGGAGCCGTTGGTGTCGAGCTTGATCCGATACCCCATCTCCCGGACTCTCCGCAGAAAGTCAGGCAGGTCGGGCTGGAGGGCCGGTTCTCCGCCGGTCAGGGTCACGGCGTCCAGCTTTCCCCGCCGCTTCTCCAGGAAGGAGAGGACCTCCGTTTCGTCGAGGAGGGATCCGTACCGGGCGGGATCGACCAGCTCGGGGTTGTGGCAGTAGGGGCAGCGAAAATTGCAGCCCTGGACAAAAACGACGGCGCCGATGCTGCCCGGATAATCGATGAAGGAGATTTTCTGCAGACCGCCGATCTTCATCCCTTGAAGCGGAACGCCTTTCTGAGGTTGAACTCCTCTTTCTTGCCCTTGTTCCACTGCTGGACCGGGCGCAGGTAGCCGACCACCCGCGAGTAGACCTCGCAGGGCTCATCGCAGGAGGGACAGGTCTCCTTCTCCCCGGTCAGATAGCCGTGCGACAG
>JBFYYH010000320.1:0-2814 GCA_041310125.1 Syntrophaceae bacterium
AGGGCCTTGTCCTTGCCGATCTCCGCAATCGCGAGGTTTTCTTCGGCCGCCCTGAGCTTTTCAGAACGGATGAGGGCGGTCCGGCAGAGGTCCTCCAGCGAATACTCCTCCGCAGAGAGGGGCAGCGGAACCGCCACGAGAAGAAGAACCGCAAATCCGGCAGCCGCCATCCCAAAACCGATCCTTTTCATTCTCACTCCTTCCAAGCTTCAAACCCCGCCGGCGGCTTCCGGCCGCCCGGTTTCCCCGCCAACGGTTCGACTCTTCGCGGCGTTGTATCCCGCTTCAGGGCACGCTGAACCGTGCGCCAGAAAGGTTTTCTCGCGAATCCTCTCCGAGAATCGACCCGCGGCCGAAGCCCTTTCAGTAGGGAACGATCCTCGCCCGGATCCGCACATTCTCCTCCATCCCGTAATTCCCGCCGACGACGACCCGCTCGCCGGCGGAAAGCCCCTCCCGGACCTCCACCAACCCACCGCCGATCAGGCCCGTCCGGATCCCCAGGGAAACCGCCCGCTCTTCGCGGACTGCGAATACGGCCGGATTCCCCCGCCCGTCGGTGACCATCGCCCGCTGAGGGATGACGATCGCGTTCCGGATCACGTCGGTCGCGACGGTGATCCGGGCGAACATCCCCGGCTGGATCCGGCGGGCCGGGTTCGGAATGTCGATCTCGGCCTTGAAGGAGCGGCTGAGGGGGCTGACCCGGGCATTGAGCCGGGAGACGGCCCCCAGGAACGTCTCGCCGGGGAGGGCATCGAGGAGCACGCGGACCGGCGTCCCCCTCTTCACGGCCGTGAGGCTCGTCTCGGGGATCTCCACCTCCGCCTTCACCCGGTCAATGGCCATCAGGGCAACGACGGGAACGCCCGGGGAGACGATTTCCGCCTCGTTGACGGTTTTCTTCACGACCACCCCGGAAAAGGGGGCAAAGACCACGGAATCTTCCAGCCGCTGCCTTGAGAGGGCAAGGCCGGCCTCGGCCTCCGCAAGGCGCCCCTTCGCCAGATCAAGACGGCTTGCCGCCAGGGCGTGGGCCGTTTCGCTGTCGTCCAGCTGCTGCTGGGAAATCACCTTCCGCTCGCGGAGGGCCGCATACCGTTCCCGGTCGCGTCCCGTTTTCTCCTGCGCGAGGGAGGCCTCGCGCAGGGACGCCTCTGCCATCGCCAGGGTCGCCTGGGCGGCCTTCTCGGCCAAAAGGAGGTCGCTCCGCTCCATCCGGAAGAGGAGATCGCCCTGCCGGACCTCCCCCCCCTCCTCGACGGCGATCTTTTCGATCCGCCCGGCGATCTTCGACCCGACGTTCGCCTCGAGGGAGGGAAGCACCGTGCCCGTGACCACGAGAGGCCGGGAAACGTCGCCCCGGCGCACCTCGACCACATCCGCCTGGATCGCCTCCTGCACCCGGTTTGCATCGCCCGGCTGGATCTTCTTCGGCTGCGACTCCGCTCCGCCGCACCCGGCGAGGAACGCCAGCGCGGCCATCAAAGAGAGGAATGCGAATGTCTCTAAGAGTTTTGCCATGGTGTTTGCTTCAACAAGAGTCTCAACTCCTCCGGGCACGTGGATGGCGGGGCGGTGATCCTGCTTTGGCTTTCCGCGGGGCAGCCGTTTCTTCCCCTCATCCCCCCCCGTCCCGCGCCGCGATCCCCACGGCCCGCTCCAGCCTCGCCCGGCCGATCCCGCAGTCGCCGAGGGCGCTGAAATAATCCGCCCTTGCCCTCGTCAGGAGGGTCTGGGCGTCGATCACGTCGGTGGCGGTGCCGACCTGCTCCCGGTACCGTTCGCTCGCGATCCGGAAATTCTCCTCGGCCTGCCCGATCGCCTGCTTCGACACCTGAACCTGCTTTTCCGCCTCCTGCAGCAGCAGCCATGCGTTCTGGACCTCGAGGGGGATCTGATCCCGGAGGTGAACGAGGAGATCCTCCGCCTGGCTCTCCCGGCTCCGGCTCGCCTCGACCCTGTTTTGGGTCCTTCCCCACTCCCAGAAGTTCCAGTTCGCCACCGCCATCAGGTACCAGTTCTCCTGGTCGCGGTAGGGGCTTCCGGAAACACCCGGCGTGTCGCCGTACTTCGCGTAGTTTCCGACCAGGCTCACGTTCGGGTAGTATTCGCTCTTCGAGAGCCTGACCGCGCTCCGCGCTTGCTCCAGGCGGAGGGACATGGAACGGATCTCCGGCCGGTTCGCCAGGGCGATGGAAATGCATTCATTGAGCGGCTTCCCGTACGGCCGTTCATCGAGGATGTTCTCGACCTCGACCGGGGCTCCGACCTCCCTTCTCAGGAGGGTGTTGAACCTCGCCCGCGCCAGTGCCGCGCCGTTTTCCGCCCGGACAAGGAACTGCCGGCCGTTCGCCAGCTCCACCTCCGCGTAGAGGAGGTCGTTGCGGGGGATCATCCCGACGTCGAAGAACCCTTGGGCCATGTCCCGGTGCGCCTTCAGCCGCTCGACGGACTGCTCCGCGACCTCCCGGATCCGGTCGGCCTTGAGGATGTTGAAATAGGCAAACTTCACCTCCTGGACAAGGTTCTGGAGCGCCGCGGTCTCCTCCTGCCGGGCGACCTCCACCCCCAGACGGTTCAGCTCGTAGTTCGCCCGGATTCCGCCCCCGGCGAAGACGGGCTGCCGCACCTCGAGGTTCCATTGATAGTTATCCTTCGTCCCCGCCTGATAGGTGCTGGGCGGGATCGTCACCAGCGTCGCCGGCGGAAGGATGAAGGAACCGCCCGGAGTGGTGACGCTCGGATCCTCGTTGAGGCGGGTATAGCCGTAGGAGGTGCTGAAGCGGGGGAGAAAGGCCGTGAAGGCCTCCT
>JBFYYH010000321.1:0-2500 GCA_041310125.1 Syntrophaceae bacterium
AAGACCGGGAGGCTCTCCTCCGGGAGGCGAGGACGCTCGCCGAAGAGATCGCCTCTCTCCCGCCGCTCGCCGTCCAGGGGGTGAAGGACACGCTCCTCCAGGGCCGGGACCACGGAGTGTATCCCGGCCTCGCCTACGTCGCCCAGAAGAACGCCGCCCTGATCCCGAACGAGGACATGATGGAGGCCGTCGCGGCCTTTCTCGAGAAGCGAACGCCGGTCTTTAAGGGGAAGTAAACAGGGACCCTGTTGGAAGTTAAGGGAGATAAATCATTGACCGACACAGGATGATCGCTCACAATGAATGAACTTTGGATTCTTTCCGGCAGCCGCGATCTTAATCGAAAGATTCCCCAGCCACTCTTGAAAGGAGATAAAGACATGGCCAGCTTGATCGTCGATCCGCGGGACCAGAAGTTCGTCCTCTATGAGATGCTCAACGTCGAGGAGCTCTGCCAAAAACCGCTCTACGCCGATTTTTCCCGGGACATGTTCGAGATGGTTCTCAACGAGGCGGAAAAGTTCTCCACGGGCGTCGTCTTCCCCTGTCTCGTCGAGGGCGACCGTGAGGGGTGCCGCTTGATCGACGGGAACGTCCGCGTCCCGAAGTGCTATCACCGCGGTGCGGAGCTCTATCGCGAGGGGGGATGGGCGACGATGAGCGTCGCAGCGGAAGAGGGGGGCCAGGGATTCCCGCACGTGGTCTCCGCGGCCGCCAAGGAATGGTTCGTCCACAACCCCGCCTTCCTGATCTACTTCAGCCTGACCGAGGGGGCCGCCCACCTCGTGGAGGTGTACGGCACGGAGGCGCAGAAAAAGAAGTACCTCCCGAAAATGCACGCAGCGGAGTGGGGCGGAACGATGGCACTTACCGAGCCGGGCGCCGGCACCGACGTGGGAAACCTCAAGACGAAGGCCTTCCGGCAGCCGGACGGAACCTTCCGTATCCAGGGGACCAAGCAGTTCATCACGGCGGCTGATCATGACCTGATGGAAAACATCATCCAGCCGGTCCTCGCCCGGATCGAGGGAGACCCCCCGGGCACCGGCGGGATTTCGATCTTCCTCGTCCCCAAGTTTCTCGTCAACGACGACGGGTCGCTCGGCCGCCGGAACGACTACACGATCGGCAAGATCGAGGAGAAGATGGGGCTCCACGGCTCGGCCACCTGCGTGATGAACCTCGGCGACCGCGGGGAATGCTACGCGGAACTCCTGGGCGAGGAGCGCCAGGGGATGAAGGTGATGTTCCAGATGATGAACGAACAGAGGATCGGCGTGGGGATCCAGGCCCTCTCCAGCGCCTCGATCGCCTACCTCCACGCCCTCCGCTACGCGAAGGAGCGCCTTCAGGGCTCGTCGCTGCTGGAGATGAAAAATCCGGAGGCCCCGCGGGTGCCGATCATCCAGCACCCCGACGTCCGGCGGATGCTCCTCTGGATGAAGGCCCACACGGAAGGATCCCGGGCGCTCCTCTACTTCTGCGCCCTCTGCGGGGATCGCGTCCGCGCCGCCGCCGATCCGGCGGAGCAGGAGAAATGGACCGGCTTTCTCGAGGTGCTCACCCCGATCTGCAAGGCGTACTGCTCCGACATGGCCTTCCGGGTGACGGAGACGGCGATCCAGGTGTACGGCGGCTACGGCTACTGTTCCGAGTACCCCGTCGAGCAGTTTTTGCGCGACGTGAAGATCGCCTCCCTCTACGAAGGGACGAACGGCATCCAGGCGCTGGATCTGGTGGGCCGCAAGCTCGGCCTGAAAAAGGGGATGTACTTCATGAACCTCCTGGGCGAGATCGGCGCCACGGTCGCCAAGTACCAGGCGGCCCTGCCGGGACTCGCCTCCGACGTCCAGGCCGCGATGAACACCCTGGCGGAGGTCGCGATGCTCTTCGCCGCGAGCGGGAAGGCGGGGAAGTTCATGGTCCCGGTGGCGAACGCCTATCCCTTTCTGATGCTGATGGGGAAGGTCGTCACGGCCTGGCTGCTCCTCTGGCAGGCGGGCGCGGCGAACGAGAAGCTGGCCGCCGCGGACGGGGGCGGCGCGGACCGGGCCTTCTACGAGGGGAAGGTCGCCTCGGCCCGCTATTTCATCAAACACGTCCTGCCGGAGGTGGATGCGGCGGCAAAGGCCATCAAAAGCGAGGATCTCTCCATGGTGGAGATCCCCGATGAGGCCTTCGCTTCATAGATCGCTTCGGGCCATATTTCCCGGGGCTCTTGTCTTGCTGCGGGGAAACCAGGCCACGAAAATCTCCCCCGGCAAGCCGCGGGGCGGTTCATGGTGAAAAAGGGGATTCGGGGGAAGCCGGGCGCATAGACGGCCCCCCGGCTCCCCTTCAGAAACGGCTCCTCTTGAGGCTCGCGCTCTTCTTTTCTTTCTCGTTCTCCTTCGTGTCGGCATTTCACCGGGGATTACCCCCATCGGAAAGGAGGAAGAAAATGTCTTTCGAACGGATCTGGCACCAGTCGTACGCTCCCGGCGTCCCCCCGGCGATCGAG
>JBFYYH010000322.1:0-7303 GCA_041310125.1 Syntrophaceae bacterium
ATTGGGGGTGCTGATCTGTTACGAGGGAATTTTCCCGGAAGCCGCCAGGGCCTACAAACGGGGCGGAGCGACCCTTCTGGTCAACATCACCAACGACGCCTGGTTCGGGCGCACGTCGGCGCCGTACCAGCACCTTTCGATGACGGTATTCCGCGCTGTTGAAACCCGTCTTCACCTGGTGCGGGCTGCGAATACCGGGATCAGCGCGATCATCGATCCGACGGGAAGGATCCTTTCCCGGACGCCCATTTTCGAGCGGGCCGTCCTGAAAGGGGAAGTGAAAATCATTGACGAAAAGACCTTTTATGCGGCATATGGAGACTGGTTCGTCGGTCTGTGCGGAATGGTTCTGCTGATTCTGTCGATTTCGGCATGTCCAAGGCAAAGGAGAAAAAATGATGTTCGAAGGAATTCATGAAACCCTGGTCGCTCTGAGAAAGAGAATTGGACACATCGGAGAGTGTCTTTGACATCCCTGAAAAGGAGCTGAGGATCCGGGAACTGGAAAAGGAGTCCCTGCGCGATGGATTGTGGAACGATCCGGAGAAGGCGGGAGAGATTCTGCGGGAAAAGAGCCGCTTGACCGATGTCGTCGAGAAATGGAAACGTCAGAAAACCCAACTCGATGACCTGGGAATCCTGGCGGAGATCGCCCTAGAGGAGAAGGACGACCGCTCCCGCGACGAGATCGCAGATGAGCTGGAAAAACTGGAGGCGACAGTCCGCGATGACGAACTGCGGATGATGCTTTCCTCCGAACAGGACCCGATGAACGCGATCATGTCGATCCATGCCGGGGCCGGAGGAAAGGAAGCCCAAGACTGGGCGGAAATGCTCCTCCGGATGTATCTTCGCTGGGCCGAGAGAAGGGGTTTCGAGGCGACCATCATCGACGCCCTGCCCGGTGACGAGGCCGGCCTGAAAAGCGTGACCTGGACGCTCCACGGCGAATATGCCTATGGTTATGCCAAGGCCGAGATCGGCATCCACCGGCTGGTGAGAATCTCCCCTTTCGATGCCGGCGCCCGCAGGCACACCTCCTTTGCCTCCGTTTTTGTCTATCCGGAGGTGGACGACCGGATCGTCATCGAAATCGACGAGAAAGACCTGCGCATCGACACCTATCGCTCGAGCGGCGCCGGGGGACAGCACGTCAACAAGACGGATTCCGCGGTGCGGATCACCCACCTGCCGACGGGAATCGTGGTCCAATGCCAGAACGAGCGGTCGCAGCACAAGAACAAGTCGATGGCCATGAAGTACCTTCGCTCCCGTCTTTATGAACGGAAGCTCCAGGAACAGAACGAAACCCTTCGGGAAGTCAACAAGACCAAAAAGGAGATCGCATGGGGGAGCCAGATCCGCTCCTATGTGCTGCACCCCTACAAGATGATCAAGGATCATCGGACCAGCGTCGAGACGGGCAACGTCACCCGGGTGCTGGACGGCGGCATCGACGAATTTATCGAGGCCTATCTGCTCCAATCATGACGGTTTTGTGAAAAGTCCGGATGCAGCGTTAAAGCTTTATCCTTCCCCTGTATTCGCGGGGGCAGGGTTGTTGCTGCGTACGAAACGGTACGCCTTATTCCTCAAGAATCACGCGACTTGCCGGCGGCCGTATTACGAAGCCATCCCATGTTCGACCCTTTTGACTTTTAAGGGACCGTCAATAATGTTTGGGGGCGGGGAGGAAGTATGGTATAGCGAGGCCCGGGCAGGAGCCCCCGCACGCGGGAGGATGCCACGGACTTGCTGAGCCGTAAATCGGGGCCGGCGCTGGCGGATCCCCGCACGCGGGAGGAAGATGCTGACCGGAGTCGTCCGGATGTGCGAAGTTGCAACAAGGAGGCCGAAAAGATGTTCAGAATCCAGGTTTATGCCATCGCGATCCTTTTCCTGATCGGCTGTGCGGGCCGTCCGGTCGCCCCGCCTTCCGCAACATCCGAGCGGAAAATGGCCGGAAAGGAGGCGACGGTTCCGACCGAGGCGTTGAATCATCCCCCGGTGCCGGAAATCCCGGCGGTTCGGGCTGAGACGGCCACACCGCGACAGGAAATTCCATCCCCTGCGCCGAAGGAGCCCGTCTTGCGAGCGCAACCGGTCTCCCCGGCGGCCTCACCGGAGAAAACCGCCGCGCTCCCTCAGCAAATCGACCCTTCCTCGCCGGAGATGCCCTCTCTTTCCGTGAAGAAACCCCCGCAAGACAGGACATCCGCCTCTCCGAGGACAAAAGGCGTGAAAAATGCCAACGCCAAGGCGGACCGGGAGATCTCCCCTCTTCGGGAAAACCGCAAGGAGCCCCATGAGGAGGAACAGGACATCATGGAAGAGGCCCTTGGGCTTCTGAATGAATCCCACGCATACTGGGTCGGGGGAAACATCGAAGAGGCCCTGCAGATGCTGGACCAGGCCTATGCGCTGCTGCTCGATACCAACGGAAATCCGGACATCGCACGGCAGAAGGACGACCTGCGCCTGATGATCTCGAAAAGGATCCTCAGTGTCTACAATTCCCTGCAGACGACGGCGAAGGGGCAGCGCGGCGAGATCCCGGTCGTCTCCAACGAGGAGGTCGAAAAGGAGATTCGCCTCTTTCAGACGCGGGAACGCGATTTCTTCGTCTCCTCCTACCAGCGTTCGGCTCTCTACCGCCCGCACATCGTGGAGGAACTCCGGAAGGCGGGGCTGCCGGAGGAGCTTTCCTGGCTTCCCCTGGTCGAAAGCGGGTTCAAGATCAGCGCCTTGTCGAGCGCAAGGGCCCTGGGACTGTGGCAATTCATCCCCTCGACCGGATACAAATACGGTCTGAATCGGGATGAATGGGTGGACGAGCGGATGGACTTCGAAAAATCGACCCGGGCGGCCATCGACTATCTCAAGGAACTGCACACGATGTTCGGCGACTGGCTCACGGTTCTTGCGGGATACAACTGCGGTGAGGGAAGGGTGATCCGGACCATTGCCTCGCAGCACATCAATTATCTCGACCGCTTCTGGGACCTCTATCAGAAGCTCCCCAACGAAACCGCGCGTTACGTCCCCCGCTTTCTGGCCACGCTGCTCGTCGTCCGGGACCCGCAGAAATACGGGATTGATCTGGGTCCCCTGAACACGCAGCCCCTCTTGTATGAAACCCTGGAGATCCAAAAATCGGTGCGTTTGCAGGATATTGCCCAGAGACTGGAGGTTCCCGAAGAGCTGCTCAATACCCTGAATGCCGAACTCCGGCATCGGATTACGCCGGACAGGCCTTACCGACTGAGGGTTCCGGCGGAGAAGGCTGCGAAGCTCCTGGCCGTCATGGATGAAATTCCCCGGGTGGAGAAACCCTCCCGGGCATTTGCCCGGGGATCGATGGTTCGCCACAGGGTCCGGTCGGGGGAGACCCTGGCCTCCATCGCGAGCAAGTACGGCACCTCCGTCCAGGCGATTCGCGCCAGCAACAAACTCTCCGCGAAGCGTCGTGTCGTTGCGGGCCAAAGGCTGAACATTCCCATTCCAATGCGGACGTCAGCCGTTTCTTCAGGACAGGGGAAGAAGACGGAGGAGGGTGTCTTTTATCGGGTCCAGAAGGGGGACACCCTTTCTGCTCTGGCAAGAAAACACGGCACGACGGTGGGCGATCTCCGGAAGGCCAATGGGCTGACCGGCGACACCCTGAAGGTCGGTCAGGCGCTGCGGATCGGCGGCGCCCCCCGGGAAGAAGGACAGGCTCGGAAGGGCGAAGGCGGGGAGGGGAAAGGCTCCGCTGGAACGGAGACCGCGAAAGCCAGGAAATACACGGTCCAGAAGGGCGACAGCCTGAATAAGATTGCCCGGGAGAACGGCATTCCGCTGGACCGGCTGCTCGATCTGAACCGGCTGGCCGCCCAGGACAGAATTCATCCGGGGCAGGTTATTCGGATTCAATAACCCGCCTCCGGCTAATCCAGGTGATAGCGCCTCAGGTGGAAGAAAAGCTCCTGTTCGCGGATTTTCATCTCCCCGGCCCTTTCCGCTTCCGGGGTTTCGTGATCGTACCCGAGCAGATGAAGAAGCCCGTGGATGAGGAGAAACTCCAGCTCATCCATCAGATCCAGGGAAGCGTTCCGGGCATCACGGGACGCCGTCTCCACGGAAATGACGATATCCCCGAGAATCTCCGGATGGAGATGGCCAAAGTCTCCTTCCGCCATCGCAAACGAGATGACATTGGTCGGGCGGTCCCGGTCCAGGTGTTTCCGGTTGATTTCCCGGATCTGCCCGTCATCGACGAGCAGAAGACTGACCTCCCTGCCTTCGCAGTCCAACTTCCTCAAAAGTCTTTGCAGACTTCTCCGCAATCGATTCAAATCCACACGGGACGATTTCTGGCGGTTTTGAATGGAAACGGGCATCTCGAAAAAGGCGGTCGTCTGAAAGATCCTGTCGAGGGCCATCCTCCCCTCAGGCTTCAGGGCGGCCGCCATCCCTCCTTTTCCGGCGATCCAGATGGTTGTAGGCGCGGATGACGTCCTGTACCAGGGGATGCCTGACCACGTCCAGTTCCGAGAAGTGGACAAAACGGATCCCCTCCGTCCGGCAGAGGAGCTCTTCCGCTTCGACAAGGCCGGAGATCCGGTCGGGCGGCAGATCGATCTGCGTCACGTCCCCGGTGATCACCGCCTTGGATCCATATCCAAGTCTGGTGAGGAACATCTTCATCTGCTCGGAGGTCGTATTCTGCGCCTCATCGAGGATCACAAACGAGTCGTTCAGCGTCCTTCCTCTCATGAAGGCGAGCGGGGCGACCTCGATCACCCCCTTCTGGATCAGAGCAGAGGCCCGTTCAAAGTCGATCATGTCGAACAGTGCGTCATAGAGAGGGCGCAGATAGGGATTGACCTTTTCGGAAAGATCCCCCGGCAGGAAGCCCAGCTTTTCTCCCGCTTCAACGGCCGGTCTCGCAAGGCAGATCCGGTGGACCCTTTTTTCCAGCAGTGCGGAAACCGCCGTGGCCATCGCCAGGTAGGTTTTCCCGGTTCCGGCGGGACCGATCCCGAAAACCATGTCCGAGCCGCGGATCGCGTCGATGTAATGTTTCTGCGCGATGCTTTTGGGGGTGATGATCCTTTTTTTCGAGGAGATGAAGACGGTGTCGAGAAAGATCCGTTCCAGGTTGGCGCCGCCATCCTCGGAGAGGATGCGATGGGCGTGTTCGATGTCGGCCGGAGAGAGGGAGTATCCCTTTGAACAGATTTGATAGAGTTGCTTAAGCAGGCTCCGGGTGAGATTCACCGAGATCCGGGTTCCAGTGAGGGATACGACATTCCCTCTCACGTTGAGCCGGACCGTTCCGAGCCTTTCGATCAACTTGACGTTCCGGTCATGCTCGCCGAAAAGATTGCGCAGGAGTTCGTTGTCCGCAAAATCGATTCTCTCCGCGATCATGGGCTCCTTCATGCGCATCCGTCTCCATGCCTACCGTTGATGGTCCTCAAAGTAATCCTTCATCCGCGGTGCTGCAAATCTTTTTTTGACAGCGAATTCAAGCCAGTCCGTCCCGGAGAAAAAGATGGGCATAGACCTTTGCATTGCCGACCATGTTGGCGATCAGGCAGTTTTCATTGGGCTGGTGGGCCGTTTCCTGGAGCCGGGACCAGACCGCCGCCGGATAACCGGCCATGCGGAAGCAGGCGGCTACCGTACCGCCTCCGATTCCGCCGAGCCGCGCCCGCACCCCATAAACCGCAAGAAGCGCATCCTGAAGGGCCCCGATGACCGGTGAATTCGAAGGGGTCGGCGGAGGGGCCTGCTTCATCTGGACCGGTATGATCTCGAGGGTGACCCCGAAACGTTTCTCAATCTCATCGGCGAGGGAGCGAACCGATTCCAGGATCTTTTCCAGAGGGTAAGCGGGGAGGACGCGGCAGTCGAGGTAGAAGAGATCCTCCCCCGGGATCGTATTGATGTTGGGGATGTTCTCCTCCTTGCGGGTCGGCTCGAAGGTGCACTCCGGAGGGTCGAAGAGGGGATCTCGAAGAGCAAAGATGTTGTGGAGTTCCTGGAGTCGAACGACGAGGTGCGAGGCGGCGAGGAAGGCATTTCTTCCCAGGGAGGGTTTGCTCGCATGGCATTGCCGCCCGGTAGTCTTGAAGCGGAGCCAGAGGAGGCTCTTCTCCGCGATCTCGATGAAGTTTCCGTCCGGGATGCCCGCGTCCGGGACCACGATGAGGTCCGTTTTTCGGAAGGGGTTGTCCTCATGGGCAAGAAGATAGGCAAGCCCTTTGCGGCTGGAGGTCTCCTCATCGGCCACCAGGCAAAGACCGATCTCATTCTCCGGAACGACGCCTTCGTCCAGGACGGCCTTCGCCGCGAAAAGAGAGGCTACGAGGTCCTGCTGGTTGTCTTCCGTGCCGCGGCCGTAGATTCTCCCCTCGCTCACGATGCCCCGGTAGGGATCGGATTGCCAGAGACCTCGTACGCCAGGGGGGACGATGTCCATGTGGGTCAGGATCCATGAGGTTTTCCCGGAACTGCGCCCCGGAATGCGAATCACGAGATTGGGACGGATACCCGAGGAAACCCGTTCATCCGGGGCATCGATGACCTGGGCCGGGGGCAGGCCGGCGTCCCGGAGAAAATCCTTCAGGAAGGAGGCCTTCCGGTACTCGCCGTCGCCGCCGTTTTCAGGGGCGAGCGCGGGAATGGCGCAGAGCTGGATCTGCAGGCGGATCATCTCTTCCTCGTAAGAGTCGATGCGCCGGTTGATTCGCTGGAAAAGATTCCGCTCAGTCATGGGAGGCCTCGATCTTCCGGATGGTTTTGAATGTTGCGGACAGATCCTGATAGACGGCGCTGTTGCCGACGATCAGGATCACCCTCTTTTCGGTGGCCAGGTGGAGACCCGCCACATTCCGGATCTCGTCCACCCGGATGCTTTCGATCCGGCCGCGATAGGCGGAAAGAAAGTCCCCGGGAAGGTCGTTGTATTCCACCATCAGCTGCTGGAGCGCGATCTGGTCTGCGCCGGTGAATGAAAAGAGGAAGCTGTTGAGAATCGATCTTTTCGCCGCCTCCAGCTCCTCCGACGGGAGGGGATTGTCTACGACATCGCGGACAATTTCTTCGATCAGCGAAAGGACGCGGCCCGAGGATTCCGATTTGGTGAAGGCGTAGGCGCCGAAGAGACCGTGTTCTTTCCTCGCCCTGTAAAAACTGCCCGTGCTGTAGGCCAGGCCCCGATTGGTGCGGACCTCCTGAAAAATGCGCGAGCGGAAACCCCCGCTTCCAAGAACGAAGTCCAGGATTTCAAAAGGATAAAACTGGGGGTGTCTTTTTG
>JBFYYH010000323.1:0-6682 GCA_041310125.1 Syntrophaceae bacterium
CGGAATGTGAACGGATTCGTTGATCGTTCCCGGGGCGATCGTGACGACGATCCCCGTTCCCTCCGCGTTGCTTTCGATCTGGATGTTGGCGGAGGCTGCGCGCGACAGCAGCTTCCCGTCCTTCCGGATATTGTAGGCCCCTTTCGGAAGGTCCTCCAGATCCGCGACCGCTTTCAGCAGCTCCTTATCTAAAGCATTGAGCATCCGCTTCCCCCTCCTTGCACGGTCTGAAATTGCAAATGCTCAGGTCGTTCAGCATCGGCAGGGCGCCGTCCAGATTGCCGACATAGGCCAGTTTCCCCCGGTTCACCATGAGGATGACGTCGGCCGCCCGGAGAAAGGCCTTGTTGTGGCTGACGACGATCGTCGTGGTCTTGTGTTCAGTCTGCTCCTTTTTGAGGAGGCTCACCATCGGTCCGATCGTCCAGAGGTCGATTCCCGTGTCCGGTTCGTCGTAGATGGCGAGTTTCGGATTCCGGGCAATGGTCGTCGCCAGTTCGATCTTCTTGATCTCCCCGCCCGAGAGCTTGACATCGACCTCCTTGTCGAGAAAGGAGAGGGAGCAGATGCCGACCCGCCGCAGCAGGGCGAGAAGGCTGCTCTCCTCCTCGGTCCCCGCCGCCATCGCGAGCAGGTCGCGAAAGGTGATCCCCTTGAAGCGCGCCGGCTGCTGAAAGCTGTAGGCGATCCCCGCTTTCGCCCGATCGGTGATTGGAAGCCCCGTGATCTCCTTCCCCTCGAAACGGATCGACCCGGAACTGACCGGGTTGATCCCCATGATCAGCTTGGCGAGGGTGGTCTTCCCGCTCCCGTTCGGCCCGGTGATCGCGTAAAATTTCCCCGGCTCGAACGTGAAGTTGACGCCGTCGATGATGTTGCGCTTCGCGCCGCCGTTTTCCTTTTCCGCATCCGTCACGGAAAAAACCAGATTTCTGAGTTCCAGCATAGGACACCCTCGCAAAAACCCGCCATAGACTTGATGTCAGGACGGCTTCGTTTTCTCCCCGTTCACGGGGAGGCAAGCCCCTTTTGTCCGGGCATCCGGGAAAGGCCTCTTCCCGTGCGTTGCCCGACCGCTTCCCCGGCGTCATCTAATGGAAACGCCAAGGAATGTCAACAAATAATTGGCGGTGCGACCCGCCGCCTTCCCCTCGTCCCGCGGGATTGAAAAAAGATCGGCGCCAGACCGATCCCCCTGGTCTACAGATAGGAGCGCGCCCCGATATACGTCCGGCTGAAATGGTCCCCGGCCAGGGAATCCGTCCGGATCCGCTTCCCTTTTCCCGGCGCATGGATGAATTGCCCTCCCCCCACGTAGATGCCCACGTGGGAAACCTTCTGTCCGTCTCCGGCAAAAAACAGCAGATCCCCCTTTTCCGGAGAGGCGCTGGAAACGGGGTTGCCCGAGGCGAACTGTTCCCGGGAGGTGCGGGGAAGATCGAGTCCATTCAGCTGGTAGACGGTCATCGTCAGGCCGCTGCAATCGAAACCGGTCTCGCTGGAGGTTCCGCCCCAGAGATAGGGCACGCCGAGGAAGCTGCGGGCTGCCCGGACCAGCTCTTCCCGGAGGTACGCTTCGCCCAGCTCCCCCCTTCGCGATACGGAATACTCCTCGGGGTTGACGATGTAGAACTCGGCGATGATCCCCGTCTGCCGGAGCTCCTCGGCCCGGAGGCGGGCCAGCTCCCGGGTCGAAAAATTTCCGAAACGGACCTTGAAAAGACCCTCTCTGGCCAGGAAATAGGTGGCGTCCAGCCCCTTCTCCTGGAGGGAATCGGTCAGACGGACGGCGTTCTCCACCCGGGCGAAGGCCCCCGCCTGAATGGTGTAGCCGAGGTTTTTGAGAACCCGCTTTTCCAAGGCCGGCGGCGGCAGGGGGGGCGGGCGGACCGCAGGGCGGCCGCACCCCCCGGCAAGCAGCGCCAGGATCAATGCGCCTGCCAGCAGAAAAGTACGCCTCCTCGGCAAAGCCGGTTCTCCGGCAAAAACCATGATCGAAACCCTCCTGAAGCGCATGAGCGGGTCCCGCCCGCAGAAAAGCAGTCTCCGCAGGAAGCCTCCTCCCGGTAAACCATTTTCACGAAAACAGGGGAAAAAGCAAGCGCTCCGTGACGCCGGGGGATCCATCTTCCTCCGTCATGGTCTGTCGGGATGCCCGGCGGGAGATTCCCGTCACGGGTGGCAGGAATCGGCGGCGTTCTTCGCCGCCGGGAAAGGCGAGGAGGCGGGAAGGGGCATCCGGGAGGAAAAACCGGGAGCGATGCCGCAAGGCAGGCGCGGCCTTGTCAGGATTCCCGGCGGAGGCGGTCGCCCCAGCGCTTCCGGACCAGGGATCGCGCCTCTTCCGGCGTGGCGATCTCCCCCCCGAGCTGCGCATCCTCGACGGCGCGGAGGATCTCGGCGAAGAGCGGCCCCGGTGGATGGCCCATTTCGATCAGGTCTTCCCCGGTCAGCAGGCGCGGCGGCCGGAGGTCCTCCGCGGGATACTCCCGGAGCTTCTGCACGCAGAATTCATGGTGGTCGAGCATCCCGTGGCTCGCCAGGCAGTCGAGGCGGTGGAGTTCCAGGTGGAGAGAAAAATCCGGCGTCCGCAGAAAGCGCTTTAGGCGGCTCGGCCGCATCTTCCGGACGTTCATGAAGCGCATGTGCCCCCGGATGAGGGAAAGAATCGTGTCGGACTCCTCGCGGGAGAAGCGGAGCCGGTCGAGGACCGAAGCGGCGATCTCCCCGCCGCGGGAGACGTGGCCGTAGAAATGGACGCCGGTCTCGTCCTCGGAGCGGGTGACAGCCTTGCCGACGTCGTGCAGGAGGGCAGCCCAGGCGAGGCGGAGGTCCGCGGAGCCGTCCTCCAGGGGCAGAAGGTCGAGCATCCGCAGGGTGTGCTCCCAGACATCCCCCTCGGGATGGAAAGCGGGAGGCTGGTCGACCCCCTGCAGGGCCCGGACCTCGGGGAGAATTTCGGCCAGCAGACCGCTTGCGGAGAGGAGCTCCATGCCGCGCCGCGCCGCGCCGCCCGTGAGAATCCGGGTGAGTTCCTCCCGGATCCGCTCGGCGCTGATTTGCCGGATGGCCGCCGCATGCCCCTGCACGGCCGCAAACGTCTCCGGCTCGATCGCATAGTCCAGGTTGGCCGCGAAACGGACCGCCCGGAGCATCCGCAGGCGATCCTCCGCGAAGCGTGTCTCCGGATCGCCGATCGAGCGGATGATTTTTCGCTCGATGTCACTCTGCCCCCCTACAGGATCGATGACCCTGCCGGTCTGCGGATCCATCAGGAGGCCGTTCACGGTGAAATCCCGGCGGCGGACATCCTCCTCGGCTGTCGCGAAGGCGACGCGGGAGGGATGGCGGCCGTCTTGGTAACCGGTTTCGGTCCGGAAGGTCGCGACTTCGTAACGGCGACCCTCGACGATGACGAGAACGACGCCGAAACGGGCGCCGACGGCCACGGTCCGGGGGAAGAGGGCCTGAACCTCCTCCGGGCGGGCGGAGGTGGCGATGTCGTAATCCCCGGGGTTCACCCCCCGGAGCAGGTCGCGGACGCAGCCCCCGACCCAGTAGGCCTCATGGCCCGCCTCTCGAAGGCTGCAAACGATGGCGGCCGCAGCCCCGGCCGAAGCCCCCATCTTGTCCTGCAACCCCTTCACCTCCCCCCTCCGTCAGGACGCCCGGAGCCCCTGTCGCTCCGGCAAGTGTAAATCGCAATCACGGTCATTCCCGCCTTCCCCCTGCGCGGGGACAAGCTACGCGGGAATGACCGGATCGGCGTTCAGGGTAACCAGCGCAATCGCAGAATTTCGATCCCCGGCAGGAGAAGCGCCGCCCGCTCGGCCGCGGCTCCACCTCCCGTCCGGGGCAGGACGATCTCCCTCCCCACTGCCCCTACCGCCTCCATTTCCTCAGGACGGCGTGCAGAAGCGCCGTGAAGGCGATGGTGGTCAGCGTCGGCCCCACCGGGATCGCCATGGACTTGATCCCGTGGTAGAAGGCGATCCCCAGCAGGAGCGAGACAGTGGCCACGATGTCCGCCCGCCGGCCGCGGCTGTCGTGCCGGAGGAGAAAGTAGTCCGAGAGGAGGATGGCAATCAGCGGCGAGAAGACCGACCCCAGGGCGTAGAGGAAATCGGTGTAGCGGTCGATCGGGAAGACCAGGGCCACGACGGTGCCGATCGCGGCAAAGCCGACCGCCGCCATCCGGTCGTTCACCCGGGGGAAGATGTTGATCAGCGAGATCCCCGCCGAGTAGACGTCGAGGAAGGTGGTCGTCACGGTGGAGAGGCCGAGGATCGCGAACGCCGTCAGCCCCATGTTCGCCGCGAGCAGGATCATCGTCGGGTCCGGCGATCCGGCCAGGATCCCGCCCGCCATTCCGATCGCATACATCCAGCAGCTCCCGATAAAGTAGCCGCAGAACGGCGCGATCAGGGCCCCTTTCTGCGTCCGGGCGAGAGAGGTGTAGTCGGAGATCAGCGGGAACCAGCTCAGGGGCATGATGATCGACAGCTCGAAGCCCATCCCGAAGGGACCCCTCTGCCCGGCCATCTCCGCCGCCGCCGAGGGGTGGGTGAAGACAACCCAGCTCATCACGACCGTCAGGATCAGCAGCAGTGAGGCCGCCAGGGTGTTGATCCGCTTGAAGCCCTTCACCCCCCAGAAGACCCAGAGGCCGACGAGCAG
The DNA here is from genome assembly GCA_041310125.1 of Syntrophaceae bacterium. Taxonomy (GTDB): domain Bacteria; phylum Desulfobacterota; class Syntrophia; order Syntrophales; family UBA5619; genus JAKAFS01. The sequence continues at coordinate 4,678 of JBFYYH010000323.1, forward strand.
GCCGATCAGGACGTTCATCCAAACCGGGTGGTCGAACCCCCAGAGGGATTTTGCGATCACGTTCATCGCCAGCCCTCCCTGGATGATCATGATCGCCGTCCAGCCGATGAGCTGGAGGATATTGATCCCCGAAATCAGGTAGGAGCCCTGCTTCCCGAAAGAGATCCGGGTGGACATGATCGCGGGAAGCCGTTCGCGGAACCCGATCAGGCCTGCAAGAACCAGAAGCAGCGTCCCCGCCAGGTGTCCGAGGAGGATCGCCAGGACCCCCTTCACCGCCCCCAGTTCGGCGAGATACCCCCCGGTTAGGATTTCCGCGACCGAAACGGCCGCCGCGAACCAGAGAAAGAAAAGGTTGACGCCGCTCAAGCTCGTTTTTTCCTGCATGACAACCCCCTATTCCCATCCCCGCGGTTTCTTCGGGGTTCCCGCACCGCCCGCAAAGAGCGGGGCGAGGTGGTTGGTCGGCCCGTTCCCCCCGCCCAAACGCCATGCGCGTTTCACCGCTTCGGTGATGTAGCGTTTCGCCTCCCCCACCGCCTCCGCGACATCCATCCCGGCCGCCAGGCCCGTGGCGATCGCCGCCGAATAGGTGCACCCGGTCCCGTGGGTATCGGCCGTCTCGATCCTCGCTGAACGGTATTCCCGAAACTCTTTCCCGTCGTAGAGGAGGTCGACCGCGTCGCCGGAGAGGTGACCCCCCTTCACGACCACGTGGCTGGCCCCCAGATCGAGGATGATCCGGGCGGCCTTTCTCATCTCTTCGAGCGTCGCGATGCGGATCCCCGAGAGGACCTCCGCCTCGGGGATATTGGGCGTAAGGACGAAGGCGAGCGGGATCAGCTCCGTGATGAGGGTCCGCTTCGCCTCTTCCCGGATCAGCGACATCCCCCCCTTGGCCACCATCACCGGATCGACGACCAGTTTCTCGATCCCGTACCGGCGTATCTTTTCCGCCACGACCCGGATGATCTCCGATCCGGCGAGCATCCCCGTCTTCGCGGCGTCGATGCCGATGTCGGTCGCGACCGCGTCGAACTGCGCCGCCACGAATGCGGGCGGCACCTCGTGGATCCCGTGGACCCCGAGAGTGTTCTGGGCGGTCAGCGCCGTGACCACGCTCATCCCGAACCCGCCGAGAACGGTGATCGTCTTCAGGTCCGCCTGGATCCCCGCCCCGCCGCCGGAGTCCGAACCGGCGATCGTCAAGACCCGGATGGGTTTCATCGTTTGGCCTCCCCCGGGAAAACGCCCGGCTGAAAATACCGCACGGCGAGGAGGAACCCTTTTTCCACCTCGACGATTCCCCGGCTTTCCGCCAGGCGGTTGCTGATTCCGTACGGGCGGCCGATCTCCATGCGGGCGTTCGTCAGGGGATATTCGAATCCCGTGAGGGTGACACCGTCCGCGTCCCCCGCAAAAGGAATCAGGGAGACGGTCTGGCCCGCTTCCCCTTCGATGACGCTCTTTCGGCCGATGAGAAACACCTCGCACCAGGCATCGATCAGCCGGATCGGGATCCCCCGCCCGGCCCCCTGCAGGAGGAGAGAGAGGTTGGCCAGGGTGTGGTCCACCCGGTGACCGAGCGCCCCCCAGATCCGGATCTCCTCCGGTTCCATGGCGAAGGCCTCGCGGAGCGCCAGTTCCGTATCCGTCTCGTCCTTCCGCTGCGGATGGCGGACGATCCGGGCGCCCTCCGCCTCGTACCGTTTCACGCTCGCGGCATCCAGGGAATCCATGTCCCCGACGACGAGGACGGGGGAGATCCCCGCGGCCTCCAGATGGCGGGTGCCGCCATCCGCGCAGATGATCGCCAGAGGCGCTGTGGACAGGATCTCTCGCCGGAAGAATTCCGCATCGCCCAGCTCCCCCCCGGACACGACAAACACCACCCTCTTCATGACAATCTCTCCGCCGCTTCCGAATTCCCGATGCCGCCCTCAAAAAAACAGGCCACACCCCTCCCTCGGGATATGGCCCACGATGAACTGCTTGAAAATAGATC
>JBFYYH010000324.1:0-4468 GCA_041310125.1 Syntrophaceae bacterium
GGGCATCGGGCAGGAACTGCTCTCCTACCTGACCTATCTCGCGAGGCGGGAAGGTCTGCTCGGCTTCACCGCCGAGGTGCTGATGGACAACCAGCCGATGCTCCACGTGTTCGAGAAGGGCGGTTTCGACCTGAAGAAGAAGGGCGATGCCGGCGTCTATGACCTGAAGATGGCCTTCCGCGGATAACGCCTGAGGACGTCGATGAACAGGGAGAGGGCGTCAGGGCGGTGGATGCCGGGATCAGAAATGGAGAGAGGTGGGATCGATGGATAAATTTGTGGTGACATCCGTCCGTCCGAGTGCGGGCAAGACGAGCATCATCATCGGGATCACGAAGGCCCTGAACCGGAAGATGGGCTATATCAAGCCTTTCGGCGAGCGTTTCCTCTACCGCAAGAAGAGGCTCTGGGACTATGACGCGGCCCTGATGACCGGCATCTTCGGTCTGGACGAAAATCCGGAGGAGGTGAGCATCGGCTTCCACCACTCCAAACTTCTCTACATGCTGGACGAGGAAGGCACCCGCGAAAAGCTCCGGGAGCTTCTCGACACCGTGGGCGAAGGGAAGGAGCTCTTCTTCGTGGAGTGCGGAAAGGACATCACCTATGGCGCCTCCGTCCACCTGGACGCCCTCTCGGTGGCCCGGCAGCTGGATGCCCGGCTGATCGTGGTGGCCAGCGGAGACGAGGATACGATCCTCGACGACCTCGTCTTTCTGAAGAAATACATCCAGACGGAGGGTATCCGCGTCCAGGGGGTGATCATCAACAAGGTTTCCAATGTCGCCGACTTCTGCGACACGCGTCTGCCCAGGATCAAGAAGCAGGGGGTCGAGGTCCTCGGGGTGATCCCCTTCTGCAGGGAACTCCCCCATTTTTCGGTCGGCTACCTGGCCGACCGCCTCTTCGCCAAGATCGTCACCGGCGAGGACAACCTGAACCGCTCCGTCCAGAACATCTTCATCGGGTCCGCCTCCGCCAGCGCCGCCATGAAGAACCCCCTCTTCCAGGAGGAGAACAAGCTGGTCATCACGAGCGGCGACCGCAGCGACATGATCGTCGCCGCCCTGGGGAGCAATGCCGCGGCCCTCATCCTGACCAACAACATCCTCCCCCCATCCAACCTGATCTCCAAGGCCGCAAAAATGGGAATCCCCCTGCTGCTCGTCTCGGCGGACACCTATGAGATCGCCCGGCAGATCGAGGGGATGGAATCGCTTCCGACCAAGGATGACGGGGAAAAGATCGCCCTGATCGAACAGATGGTCCGCTCCCACGTCAATCTCCAGGCCCTGATGAAGCCGTGACGCCGCCCATGAATCCGGAGGTGTTTCGGGAGTACGATGTCCGGGGCGTCGTGGACAGGGACCTGACGCCGGAGTTCGTCGGGCAGTTGGGGCAGGCGATCGGCGTCCATGCGGTCCGGGGGGGGGCGCGGACGATGACGCTGGGGCGGGATTGCCGTCTCAGTTCGGAGGCCTATCAGGAAGCCCTCGGCCAGGGGATCCGGAGCGCCGGGGTGGATGTGATCGACATCGGCCTTTGCGCCACCCCGATGCTCTACTTTTCGATCCGCCATCTTCGCGCGGACGGCGGCGTGATGGTGACGGGCAGCCACAATCCTCCCGATTTCAACGGATTCAAGATCTGCATCGGACCGGACACGATCTACGGCCAGGAGATCCAGGAGCTGCGCCGGATCATCGAAGCCGGCCCCCCGCAGACCGCCTCGGTCGAAGGGAGCATCCGCCGGGAGGAGATCTTCCCCGCGTACGAGGATTTTCTCCTTCGTCACGTGAAGATTCGCGAAGGGCTGAAGATCGTGGTCGACGGCGGCAGCGGCGTGGGCGGCTTTTTCGCCCTCCCCCTGCTCGAGCGCTTCGGCTGCCGGGTCCGCGGCATTTTCTGCACCCCGGACGGGCGCTTCCCCCACCACTTCCCCGATCCGACCATCCCGGAAAACCTTCACGACCTGATCCGTGCGGTATTGGAGGAGGAAGCCGACGTCGGGGTCGCATACGACGGGGATGCGGATCGCATCGGCGTCATCGACGACCGGGGGGAAATCCTCTGGGGGGACGAACTCCTCCTCCTCTTCTCCCGTTCGATCCTGAAGGAGAATCCCGGCGCCGCGGTCATCGGCGAGGTGAAGTGCTCCCAGAAGCTCTACGACGACATCTCCGCGAACGGCGGGCGGCCGATCATGTGGAAGGCGGGACACTCCCTGATCAAGGGCAAGATGAAGGAGGAGAAGGCCCTCCTCGCGGGTGAGATGAGCGGACACATCTTCTTCGCGGACCGTTACTTCGGGTACGACGATGCACTCTACGCCACGGTCCGCCTGCTGGAGATCCTCTCCGAATCCGGGGAAAAGCTCAGTGCATTGACTTCCGACATTCCCCAAACCTTTGCAACCCCCGAAATCCGGGTGGACTGTCCGGACCGGATCAAGATGCCGGTCGTCGAAGCCGTTCGGGAACACTTCCGCAAGACGCACGAGATCATCGCGATCGACGGCGTCCGGATCGACTTCGGCGACGGCTGGGGCCTGCTCCGGGCTTCCAACACCCAGCCCGTCCTTGTCCTCCGTTTTGAGGCGAAGACCGAAGCACGCCTCCGTGCCATCCGGACCAGCGTCGAATCCGTGCTCAGCGGGATGATGCAGTCCTTCGGCTGATTCAGGAAATCCATCTCCCCTACAGCGCGCCGTGCTTCCGGAGAAGGGCCGCAACGGCCTCGGCCATCCGCTCATATCCGGCGGCGTTCGGATGGATGGCATCCGACTTCAGGGCGCCGTCGGAAAGGATCGCGGAGAGGGTGGATTCGTCCAGGGGTACGGACATCTCTTTGGCGATTTCCCCATAAAAGGAGGGAGGGGTCAGGGAAAGGCCGGGCGCGGGAACCGCAACGAGAACGACCTCCGCCCCGCGCTCCCTCGCCGTCCGGATCATGGCCCGCAGATGGCCAGCCGTATCTTCCCGCTTCATCCTCCGCAGCAGGTCGTTCCCGCCATGGCAGAGGACCAGCAGGGCCGGCCTCTCGCGGTCGAGCGTCTCCCGCAGGCGGTCCAGTCCCGCGCGGGTCACCTCCCCGGGGATCCCGGCATTCACCACCCTCCGGCCGATCTTCCGCTCCAGGACCGCCGGATAGCTCTCCCCTGCCCCGGCGCCGGTTCCATAGGTCAGGCTGTCCCCAAACGCCAGGATGACGGAGTCGGCGGGGAGACGGCTGAGACTGGCGCCGGATGAACAGGCCGCCAGCAGGAACGCGGTTATCATCACGCGGAAAAGGGGAATCCATCGAGATGAAATCCGGATCGGAAAGATTCTTTCAGGTTTGAACATGGGCGGATCATAGACCAACGCCGTGGCATTTTTCAAGTTCCGTGTACCGCGGCTTGAAGGGGTGGTCGGGGATCTTCGACTCCCCGGCAAAAATCGTTCACCCAACGGGAAAGGCCGTCCGAATCGGACGGCCAGCATCTGAATGCCTCCTGGGCAATACTGGTCGGGGCGGCAGGATTTGAACCTGCGACATCTTGCTCCCAAAGCAAGCGCGCTACCGGACTGCGCTACGCCCCGTTTTTGCGATTCTTAACACTTTTTGCAGTCGTTATGCTGACCGATGCCGGCGTCGCTCCGTGACCGGTTCGATGCGCCGCCGCCTGCCGCGGAGATCATCATTTCCCTCAGTCTATCCCGGAGCTTTTCGAAGGCCCGCGCCCGATGGCTGATCCGGTTCTTGATCTCCCGCGGAAGCTGGGCCACGGTCATCCCGCGCTCGGGCAGGAAAAAAACAGGATCATACCCGAACCCCCCCTCGCCCGCCGGCGCCTCCGCAATCTCCCCTTCCCAGCGGCCTTCAAAGGCCTCGTAACGGCCGTTCGCGGCGCAAAGGACGAGGACGCAGCGGAAGGCGGCCCCCCTCTTCCCGGGCGGAACGCCCTTCAGCTCCTCCAGGAGCTTGCGGATGTTCCGGCCGTCATTGGCGTCTTCCCCCGCGTAGCGCGAGGAGAAGATCCCCGGAGCGCCGCCGAGCGCCTCCACCTCCAGCCCGGAATCGTCGGCGAGGACCCATTCCCCCGTCCTCTCGGCCACCGTTCGGGCCTTCTTCAGGGCGTTCTCCAGGAAGCTCTTCCCGTCCTCGACGATCTCGGGGATCTCGGGAAAGTCGTTCAGGGAAAGGAGCGAAACGCCGAGGTCCCCGACCATCGCCCGAATTTCCCCCACCTTGCCCGGATTCCGGGAAGCGAAGACGATCCGTTTCAGAACAGGCCTCCCAGGATCTCCCTCTGCCTTTCGATCAACCGGCCGATGCCCGCCGCCGCGAGATCCGTCATCGCATCGAGACGCCCGCGGTCGAACGGCTCCGATTCGGCCGTCCCCTGAACTTCGATGAAGCGGCCCCCGCCGGTCATCACGACGTTCATGTCGACCTCGGCCCCGGAATCCTCCGCGTATTCGAGATC
>JBFYYH010000325.1:0-2972 GCA_041310125.1 Syntrophaceae bacterium
CTTAGGACGCACCTTCCGGCAGAGGGAGACCTCTAACACCGCCGGCGGCAGTTGCGTTGACAGGTCGGCCTCGCCTGCGTATACTGAACGGGCACTGTGTGGAATGAATCCATGCCCACGATTTCCCGACGCGGTTTCCTCAAGACGCTGGCCGGGATCGCCCCGATCCTCGGCGGGGCGGGGTTGTGCCTCTCCTCCCCCCTCTGGGAGTCTCTCCATCCGGGAAGCGCCGCGGGCGGTCTCTTCGCCCAAGACCTGCAGACCGACCTGGCGCGCCGGGCCCCCCGGGCTCGATTCTGGACCTCCGTCCCCCAGGCCGGGACGGACTGCCTGCAATGCCACCCCTCCCGGGAAGGGCTCCAGGGAAAGAAGATCCGCCACGAACCGGGACTCGTCCAATGCCTCCTCTGCGCCCAGGGCTGCGCCATCGAGACGGGAAAGCGGGGGCGCTGCCGCAGCCGGATGAACGTGGACGGGGAGCTCAGGAGCCTCGTTTACGGACGCCCGGCCTCCATCCACGTCGATCCGATCGAGAAGAAGCCCTTCTACCACTTTCTCCCCGGCGCCGCCGCCTTTTCGCTGGCCACCTCCGGCTGCCCGCTCCGCTGCAAATTCTGCCAGAACTGGGAGATCTCGCAGGCCTCGCCGGAGGATTACCGGACCGAACCGGTCCCCCCCGGGCAGATCGTCCGCGCCGCCCGGACCCGGCAGGCCCCAGTGATCGCCTTCACCTACAACGAGCCGACGGTCTTCGCGGAATACCTGATCGACATCGCCCGGGAGGCGAAAGCGCAGGGGCTGCGTTCGGTTCTGATCAGTTGCGGGATCATGAACGAGGCCCCGCTCGCCGAGATGTGCGGCGTGCTGGACGCAATCAAGATCGACCTGAAGGGGTACAGCGAGGCGTTCTACCGGGACGTCTGCGGCGCCGAGCTCAAGCCCGTCCTGCGGAGCATCCGGCAGATCGCCAAAAGCCGGACTCACCTGGAGATCGTCAACCTCGTCGTCCCGACGCTCAACGACTCCCCGGGGATGCTCCGCGGCCTGATCGACTGGATTCTCGGCGAGATCGGCCCGGACGTCCCCGTCCATTTCTCCCGCTTCCATCCCGACTACCAGTTGCGCAACCTCCCCCCGACGCCGCTCTCCACGCTGGAGCGGGCCTGGGAGACGGCCCGGGAACGGGGGATCCGCTACGCGTACGTGGGAAACGTCCCGGACCATCCGGGAAATCACACCGCCTGCCCTTCCTGCGGGAAGGTGATCCTTCGGCGCAGGGGATTCTTCATCGAGGAAAATCACCTGAAGGAGGGCCTCTGCCGCTTCTGCCGGACGAGGATCGCGGGCGTCTGGAGCTGAAAGGAGAGACACCATGAACTTCATGCAGATCGGAATGCCGTTCGTCGTCTTCGGTCTGGGGCTTGCCGTCGCCGCCCCGGCCGGCGGCGGGGACGAGGTCCGCCCCCCCGCCGTGGCCGGGAAGTTCTACCCGGAATCCGCCTCCGCCCTGAGGTCGGCCGTCGAAAAATTCATGCAGGACGCCCTGCCGCCGCAGGCGAAGGAACCCCTCGCCATCGTCGTTCCGCACGCCGGGTACATCTACTCCGGCCAGATCTGCGCCGACGGCTGGAACCAGGTCCGCAACCGGCCGGTCGATACCGTCGTCATCCTGGCGACGAACCACACGGCGCCCGGCCTGCGGAAGATCGCCCTCTCCCCGGACGGCTTCCGGACCCCGCTGGGGACGGCGGCGGTTGACCGGGAGCTGACCGCGGCGCTGATCGCCGCGAGCCCCGACTGCATCCTCGACCGCGGACCCCACCGCCACGAGCATTCGCTCGAAGTCCAGATCCCCTTTCTCCAGGTCCTCTTTCCGCAGGCGAAGCTCGTCCCCGCGATCGTCGGCGAGGCGGACGTCGCCCTCTGCACCCGCTTCGGAGAGGCCCTGGCCCGGGTCCTCAAGGGGCGGAAGGCGATGATCGTCGCGAGTTCCGACCTCTCCCACTACCCGTCGGCCCAGGACGCGACTACCGTCGACCGGAAGACCCTGGAGGCGATCACGACGCTCGATCCGGCTGCGCTCCAGGCCGCCGTCCGCTCCCCTGCCGCCCGCCGGATCCCGAACCTCTCCACCTGCGCCTGCGGCGAGGCCCCGATCATGGCCGCGATGGCCGCCGCGAAGGCGCTTGGCGCCGAAGGGGGCCGGATCGTCAGCTATGCCCACTCGGGGGATATCCCGATCGGCGAGCGGGAGCGGGTCGTCGGTTACGGTGCGGTCGTCCTCGGTTCCGGCCTGGAGGCGAACCGCGCTTCCGCCCCGGAGACGCGGGCCTCCGCCGACGGATCCCTCACGCCCCGGGACAGGAAGGCGCTTCTCGCCCTGGCGCGGGAGACGATCTCCCGCTTCCTCCAGACCAAGACGGTCCCGCTGCCCCGGGGGTTCTCCCCCGCTGCGCTGGAGCCGAGGGGGGTCTTCGTCACCCTCCACAAGAGGGGCAGCCTCCGCGGCTGCATCGGCCGGATGATCCCGGACCGGCCGCTCGCCTCCCTCGTCGGGGCGATGGCGCTCCAGTCTGCCTTCGAGGATCCGCGCTTCAGGCCGGTGACCCTGGAGGAGCTGCCCGGACTTGAGATCGAGATTTCCGTCCTGACGCCAATGAAGCCGGTCTCCGGCCCGCAGGAGATCGTCGTCGGGCGGGACGGCGTCCTCCTCCAGAGGGGGGGGAAGTCGGCGGTCTTTCTCCCCCAGGTTGCGACCGAGCAGGGTTGGGGAAGGGACGAGATGCTCGACCACCTGAGCCTGAAGGCGGGACTCCCGAAGGGCGGCTGGCGGGAGGGGGCGAGGTTCTCCACCTTCCAGGCGCTGGTCTTCGGCGAAGCGGACGGCCGATGAGCGCTTTTTCCCTCTTCCTGGCCGGTTTCGTCTCGCTCGTCGGCCAGGTCGTCCTCCTCCGGGAGATCCATGTCGCCTT
>JBFYYH010000326.1:0-4625 GCA_041310125.1 Syntrophaceae bacterium
GGGCGAGGCTTCCCCACGAACTGCTCGCGCGAATCGGGAACCGGATCATCAACGAGGTGCGGGGGGTCAACCGGGTCGTCTACGACATCAGCTCGAAGCCGCCGAGCACGATCGAGTGGGAGTGAGGAAAGTGTGATGACCCCGGAAATGTTTTCGCCGGGGCGCTGGACATTTTCCGACCCTGCACATCCTCGCTGCGCTGCCGGGAAAAAACTCGCGCTTCGCGCTCAGACAGTTTTCCCGGCGGCCGCTGAAGCTGCGGTGGCAGGGTACCACGGAAAATCTCCAATGCGCCCCTCCCGAAGACACGTTCCGGGTTCATCACAAGCGGAAAGGTAGGAGCGGGGAAAAGAGGAACGCGGAAGGAACATGCCTAAAAGGACGGACATCCATAAGATCCTGATCATCGGCTCGGGGCCGATCATCATCAGCCAGGCGTGCGAGTTCGACTACTCCGGCACCCAGGCGTGTAAGGCCCTCAAGGAGGAGGGGTACGAGGTGATCCTCGTCAACTCCAACCCGGCGACGATCATGACCGATCCGGAAACAGCGGACCGGACCTACGTCGAGCCGATCACCCCCGAGGCGGTGGAAAAGATCATCGCCCGGGAGCGGCCCGACGCCCTGCTGCCCACCCTCGGCGGCCAGACGGGGCTCAACACCGCGGTCGCCGTCGCCGAGGCCGGCGTTCTGGAAAAGTACGGCGTCGAGATGATCGGGGCGTCGCTGCCGGCGATCCACAAGGCGGAGGACCGCGCCCTCTTCCGGGCGGCGATGGAGAAGATCGGCCTGAAGGTTCCCAAAAGCGGCTTCGCCCGGTCGCTGGACGACGCCTTTGCCGTCGCGGCCGAGATCGGCTTTCCGATCATCGTCCGCCCCTCCTTCACCCTCGGCGGGACGGGGAGCGGCGTCGCCTACAACCGCGAGGAGCTGGCCGAGATCGCCAAGGGGGGACTCGACGCTTCTCTGATCCACGAGGTGATGCTCGAACAGTCGGCCCTCGGCTGGAAGGAGTACGAGCTGGAGGTGATGCGCGACCGGGCCGACAACTGCGTGATCATCTGCTCGATCGAGAACCTCGATCCGATGGGCGTCCACACCGGCGAGTCGATCACCGTCGCCCCCGCCCAGACCCTCACGGACGTCGAATACCAGAAGATGCGGGACGCGGCGATCGCGATCATGCGAGAGATCGGTGTCGAGACGGGCGGCTCCAACGTCCAGTTTGCCGTTCATCCCGAGACGGGCGAGCAGATCGTCATCGAGATGAACCCCCGCGTCTCCCGCTCCTCGGCCCTTGCCTCGAAGGCGACCGGCTTCCCGATCGCGAAGATCGCCGCCAAGCTCGCGGTGGGGTACACCCTCGATGAAATCCCGAATGACATCACACGGGAGACGATGGCCTCCTTCGAGCCGACGATCGACTACTGCGTCGTGAAGATCCCCCGCTGGACCTTCGAGAAGTTCCCGGAGACGGAGGATGTCCTGACCACCTCGATGAAGTCGGTCGGCGAGACGATGGCGATCGGCCGGACCTTCCGGGAGGCGCTCCAGAAGGCGATCCGCTCGCTCGAGATCAAGCGGTTCGGACTGATGATCGACCTTCCGGAGGAGGCGCGGAATCCGCGGGAATTCCTCGCGCAGAAACTCGCGCGGGCCAACTCCCTGCGGCTGTTCTACATTGCGGCCGCCTTCGGCCAGGGGATGACCCTGGACGAGATCCACCAACTGACGCAAATCGACCGCTGGTTCCTGCGCCAGATCGAGACCCTTGTGGCGGCGGAGAGGGAACTGGCGAGCAGCGGGTATTCGCCGGAGAACCTCCGGGAGGCGAAGCGGCTCGGCTTCTCCGATCACGCTCTGGGCGGGCTATGGACCCTCTCCGAGGAGGAGATCCGACGCCGCCGGCACGACGCCGGGATCGTCCCCGTCTACAAGCTCGTCGACACCTGTGCGGCGGAGTTCGAAGCCTACACCCCCTATTACTACTCCACCTACGAGAGGGAGGACGAGACGCGCCCCTCGACGAAGCCCAAAGTGGTCATCCTCGGCGGCGGCCCGAACCGGATCGGCCAGGGGATCGAGTTCGACTACTGCTGCGTCCACGCCTCCTTTGCCCTGCGGGAAATGGGCTACGAGAGCATCATGGTCAACTCCAACCCCGAGACGGTGAGCACCGACTACGACACCTCCGACAAGCTCTTCTTCGAGCCGGTCACCCTCGAGGACGTCCTGCACATCCTGGAGGCGGAAAAGCCGCTGGGGGTGATCGTCCAGTTCGGCGGCCAGACGCCGCTGAATCTGGCCCGGGGGCTGGAGGCAGCCGGAGCGCCGATCCTGGGCACCTCTCCCGACGCGATCGACCGCGCCGAGGACCGGAAGCGCTTCCAGGAGATCGTGAAGAGCCTCGGCCTGCGCCAGCCCGACAACGACACGGCGATGGACGCGGAGGAGGCGGTGCGGGCGGCCGAGAGGATCGGCTATCCGGTTCTGGTCCGCCCCTCCTACGTCCTGGGAGGCCGCTCGATGGAGATCATCTACGACACCCAGAGCCTTCGGGAGTTCATGGTCCGGGCGCTGGAGGTTTCCCCCGGCCACCCGATCCTGATCGACCAGTTCCTCGAGGATGCGATCGAGGCGGATGTGGACGCGATCAGCGACGGGAAGACGACCGTCGTCGCCGGGATCATGGAGCACATCGAGGAGGCGGGGATCCATTCCGGCGACAGCGCCTGCTCGCTTCCTGCGATCAGCTTCTCCCCCGGACTGACAGCGCGGATCGAGGACCAGACGAAGCGGATCGCCGCGGCCCTCGGCGTCGTCGGGCTGATGAACATCCAGTATGCGGTCAAGGACGGCGAGCTCTACCTCCTCGAGGTCAACCCCCGCGCCTCGCGGACGATCCCCTTCGTCAGCAAGGCGATCGGCGTCCCCCTGGCGAAGCTCGCCACGAAGGTGATGCTCGGGAAAACCCTGCAGGAGCTCGGCTTCACGGAGCCGATCCGCCCCGGGCACATCTCGGTGAAGGAGGCGGTCTTCCCCTTCCACCGCTTTCCCAACGCGGACATCCTCCTCGGCCCTGAGATGAAATCGACGGGCGAGGTGATGGGGATCGACCGTTCCTTCGGTTTGGCGTTTGCCAAGTCGCAGATGGCCGCCGGCTTCAAGATGCCCCTGGCGGGACGGGTCTTTCTGAGCGTCCACGATGTCTACAAAGACCGGATCTGCATGGTCGCCGAGGTCTTCGCCCGGATGGGGTTTCAGGTCTGCGCGACGCTCGGAACTGCTGAGCGTCTGCGGGAGCACGGGGTCGAGGCGGAGACGATCCTCAAGGTGAGCGAGGGGCGGCCGAACGTCATCGACCGGATCAAGAACGGGGAGATCCAGCTCGTCATCAACCTCAGCCTGGGGCGGCGCTCTTCGCGAGACGCCTATTCTATCCGGCGCGGGGCGCTCCTCTACAACGTCCTCTACACGACGACGCTCTCCGGCGCCCGGGCGCTGGCGGAGGCGATCGGCGCGCTGCGGAAGGAGTCCTGGGACGTGGCGCCGCTGCAGGCCTACCACAACCCATAAGGACAGAGCCTGATGATGGATCCTTTGTTCCTTGACCGCCAGAGGGGCGGGGCGAATCAGGAGCAGGATGGATTTTGAAAAACAGGGGACAGACACCGTTTATGGTATTGCCCTTTCGGGGTGATGAGGAGCGTGCCATGTTGCAAAAGGCAAACGGCAAGGGAAAACCGCGCGAGGAGTGCGGGGTTTTCGCGGTGTACGGCCATGAGGAGGCCGCGCGGGTGGCCTTCTTCGGCCTGTTTGCTCTCCAGCATCGGGGCCAGGAGAGCGCGGGGATCGCCGCGGCCGACGGCTGCCAGGTGAGGGAGCACAAGGGGATGGGGCTCGCCTCGGAGGTCTTCCGGGAGGAGATCCTCTCGAAGCTCCCCGGCAACCTGGCGATCGGTCATGTCCGATACTCCACGACGGGTTCCTCCGTCCTCTCCAACGCCCAGCCCTTCCTCGTCCACCACGCCGACGAGTATTACGCCCTGGCCCACAACGGGAACCTGATCAACGCCGCGGAACTGCGGGCGGAGCTGGAAGCGCGGGGATCGATCTTCCAGTCCACGATGGACAGCGAAGTGATCGTCCACCTGATGGCCCCCCACCTGAAGGAGGGGCTGGAGGAGGCGCTGACAAAGGCGCTCGCGCGCGTGGAAGGGGCCTACAGCATCGTGATGCTGACCCGGGACCGGGTGGTCGCCGTCCGCGATCCGCGGGGATTCCGGCCGCTCTCCCTCGGCCGGTTCAACGGCGGATGGGTGGTGGCCTCCGAGAGCTGCGCCTTCGACCTCGTGGGGGCGAGGTACATCCGGGACGTCAAGCCGGGCGAGATCATCCTCATCGACGAGGCGGGACTCCACAGCCTGATGCCCTTCCCGCCGGAGAGACCCGCCCACTGCATCTTCGAGCTGATCTACTTCTCCCGGCCGGACAGCCAGGTCTTCGGCGAGAACGTCTACCTCTGCCGCAAGCGGCTCGGGCACGTCCTCGCCCGGGAATACCGGCCGGAGGCGGATTTTGTCATGCCCTTCCCCGACTCGGGGAACTATGCCGCGCTCGGCTAC
>JBFYYH010000327.1:0-4481 GCA_041310125.1 Syntrophaceae bacterium
CTCTTCCCAACCCTCCTTTTTGACTGGGAAAGGGGGAAAGGACTTCCGGGGAACGGGATTCGAAAGATACGGATTTGTGTTCCGCGGTGGAAAAAATGAGACAACTTTGTGACGTTTTGCGAAGCTCTGCCTTGCGGCGGAAAGAGGATTCGGAACACACGAAGGCCCATCTCCTCAGACACGGCAGGAGGAAATCGGGGAGAACGCCCGGTTCGCGACGTCATCAACCGTCTGCTGCAGCCATGCAGTTCCCGCGGCGGAGGTCTCCGGATCCAGGGAGCGGATGGCGCGGATATAGTCGCTCCCCTGCTCCAGCCGGACCTTCTCCATCCTCGCCAGAAAGAGATCTCTCGCCTCGCCCCCCGCACCCTCCTCGATCCGGTCCGTCAGCGACGCCTCCACCTCGGGCCAGCGCTCCCTGAACTCTCTCTGCCGGCTGAGGAGGGCCCCGCGGGTCTCTTCCGGGAGGAACCGTTCTCCCAATTCCGCGGACCGTTCCATCTTCTCCGCCAGGGCGCGGAATCTTGTCAGCCGCTCGCGGATCGCCGCCTCCAGAACCCCGGTCGCGCCCGCATAGAGCGCAGCCCCCATCTCCCCGGCCGAGGCGAAGAAGGGGCGGCGGACATGGAGGTACCACTGGCGGAGGGCCAGGAGGTTGGCCAGGAAAAAGATGTTGTTGGTCACCTTCCGGCGGATGTCGCCGTAGAGGCCGGGATAGAAGGGCTTCGCGGAAACCGCCCCTCTCTCTCCGCCGAGCAGTTTTCCCCCCTCCGGGCAGTCTCCCCGCCAGAGGGTTCCCGCGGCGATCACCGTCCCGAAACCGATCCGCGCCGGCCCGACCAGCCCGCCCTGCCCGCCGAGAAAGATCGGCGGCTCCCTCAGCATCACCCCGCGGGGGACATCTCCGAGGAGGGACGCGGTGGCCTTGTCCTGGTTGGGGGTGTAATTGAAGTGGATGTAGGAACTCCCCACCTCGCTGTGGTCCCGGCGGCTGGTCCCGCCGGCGAGAAAGGCGTCGCAGAAGTTGATCAGGCTGCCCAGCGTGACGAACGGGAAGAGGACCGTCTGCTTCAGGCCGACCGTGTGGCTCCCGTTGGCCTCCTCCTCGAGGAGGCACCCCTCGCGGACCTGGGCGCCGGAACCCATGTTCGCCTTTTCCAGGAACACGGAGGATTTGAAGAATCCCCCCTTGAGTTCGACATCCCGGCCAAGCTGGCAATCCACCACCGTCACCGGCGCCTCGAGACCCAGCTTCGTTCCTCCCGAGATCAGGGTCCCTGCCCCGCGGAGCTTCGTCCCCCCGTAAAAGACGACCCCGTCCGGCGAGATGCGTCCGGGATCGACCTCCTCTCCGACGTCCACGGAAAAGGGATCGGGCATCCGGACGCCTTTCTTGAGGAGGTTCCGCACCGGCAACGGCAGCAGGGCTTCCAGCGAATGATCCATCATCCCGTCTCCAAACGGCGTCGCAACAAATCCGTCCTTTTAAGATCTTTGAAAATCATGTCCCTTCAAGCGCGCATTGCAGATTTTTCGGGGGTGGGGGGCTCTGTCCCCGCAGCTTCAGCGAGGAGGTGCATGGTCGAAAAATGAACAGCGTGCGGAGAGAACATGATTTTCAAGTTGTGCAAAGGTCTCTTTTTCAGTCATTCCGTCCCTTGGCAGAGAAGATCCTCTGCTTCCCTCCACAGCCGCGCGGATCCCCCTTTTCCGCGCCGTCGCTGCTCCGCGATCAGGTCGGTTCGCGGTCGAGGCCGAGGCGGCTCATCTTCTTCTGAAAGGTGTTCCGGTTGATGCCGAGGTAGGCGGCGGCGGTGCTCTTGACGTGATTCGACCGCGTGAGCGCGATCTGGAAAAGGCTCCTCTCCACCATGGCCAGGATCTCGTCGTAGAGGCGGCTTTCCCCGTTGTCGCTCGTGGAGAGGACCGTCGCGATGTCCTCGATCTTCCGCTTCAGGATCTCTTCCGCCACCGCGGAAGGCGTGTTCTTTCTATCGGTCGCCGCAGCTTCAACGGCGGATCGCTTGACGCTCATGGATCACCGATTTCCTTTCGCCAAAATGGCTACACGAGCATGGGGATCGTCTTGATGAGGAGAATCCCGATCATCAGGGCGGCCGCAACCCATGCCAGGACGATATGGGCGACCCCGGACAGGGAACGCCCCGTCTGCAGGCGGACCTCCTCCTCAATCTTTTCCGGATCGACGCGGTCAACAATCTCCTCCACCAGCGCCGAAAACCCGTCGAGGGAGTTGGAGAGGATGAAGAATCCCTTGAGGGTCGTCAGCAGGAGATAGACCTTCCGGTGGAGGTTCAGGCAGCCGACATGGGTGACCTCGCCCCAGGAAACCGCCTTTTCCCGCCAAAGCTTCCGGATCCGGATCCCCGCCTCGTCCACCGTCACCCTCCGGAGGAGCGATTCGAGGAAAAGATAGAGACAGGGCAGGAAGAAGAGCGTGAAGACGAGCCGCTCCGTTGCGGAACCCTGCGGCAGCAGGGAGAGGACAAGCAGGACGAGCAGGAGAAAGGTATCCACGCCGAGCGGAATGAGAAACGCCTTGCGGATCGTATGGGTGTTCTGCGACATCTTTCCCCCCTGCGGGACCGGCGGCGCCGTCAAGCCGCCGGCGTCCCCCTGAGAAAGGGGACGCTCTTGCCGCCCCGCTTGCTCATGAGCCGGATATCGGCGATGGTCATCTCCCGGTCGACCGACTTGCACATGTCATAGATCGTCAGCGCGGCCACGCCGACGGCGGTCAAGGCCTCCATCTCGACCCCGGTCCTTCCCACCGTCCGGACCTTCGCCTCGATCCCGATTTCCCCCCGGGCGGCATCGCAGGCAAAGAGGAGCTCTATTCCCGTGAGTTCGAGCGGATGGCACAGCGGAATCAGCTCGCCCGTCTTCTTGGCCGCCATGATCCCCGCAATCCGGGCCGTGGCCAGGACGTCCCCCTTGGAAATCCCCCCCTCCTCGATCCGGGCGACGGTTTCCGGACGCATCCGGACCTGTCCGCGGGCGACGGCCTGTCGGAGGGTGGGTTCCTTCTCGGTGACATCCACCATCCGCGCCTGACCTTTTTCATCGAGATGGGAAAGTTCTTTCATGGACCTGCCGTCTTGGAATGGCCCGGGAAATTCACCCTGAAAGACCGGCCCTGAAGCCGGGAATCGAAGCGCAATAAAAAATCCCTCCCCCGCCGGGAAATCCCCTGCAGGGACGAAAAGCCTCCCTTGGGTTTTCGGAGAAGTTTGGGGGAACTTAGCACAGCGTTTTGCGTCCGTCAAGGGAGTTCAATGCCCGGATTCACGAACTGAAATAACCCTTGCCGGGAAAGGGGATCTCGTTTAACATTCCCGGCGCGGAATTCGCAGAGACCGTCCGGATCGGGCCGCCTGAACTCTCTTGAAACGGGGGTGAACGCGTGATCGTCAAGGCCATCAGCTCCGCCATCGTCGGCATCGACTCCCACCCCGTCTTCGTCGAGGTGGACCTCGCCGCCGGCCTCCCTCTCTTCTCGACCGTCGGCTTGCCCGACGCCGCCGTCCGGGAGAGCAAGGACCGGATCAAGGCCGCCATCAAGAACTCCGGCTACGACTTTCCCGGACACCACGTGACCGTCAACCTGGCGCCCGCCGACATCCGGAAGGAGGGAACCGCCTTCGATCTCCCCATCGCCGTGGCGATCCTGGCCGCCCAAGGCCTCCTGCCCGCCTCAACGCTTTCCAACTATCTCCTCCTCGGCGAACTTTCCCTGGACGGCGGCGTAACGGCAATCCCCGGCGCCCTCTCCGCGGCCTTCCAGGCCAGGGCCATGGGAATCCGGGGGATGATCCTCCCCGCGGAAAGCGCCGCCGAGGCGGGCCTCGTGGAGGGGATCGAGGTGATCCCGGTGGAGCGGCTCTCCCAGGTGGTGGAGTTTCTCGGAGGAAGAACGGAAATCGCCCCGGTTTCCGCCGACGTCGGGGATCTCTTCCGGAAGAACCGCGACTATCCGTCCGATTTCAGCGATATCCGCGGCCAGGAACAGGCCAAGCGCGCCCTGGAGGTTGCCGCGGCGGGAGGCCACAACCTGCTTATGTTATATTCTATTCAATATTCGAATTCTGTAGCCAGAGCTTTTCATTGAAGGTATTTCCCGTGAGCCCGTAAAAAATGTATCGTAGATATTCTCCCACGGCTTTATTGCCTATTCTGAGACGCAAGGGAGGGGGGATGATCTCTGGAAGGTTCTCCCCCCGGTAAGCATAGGTTCCCCTATTCAATACCCAGAGTTAATTAAGCCCCTATCCCTATAGGCATTTAATTTAATCGCCATCGGCATGAATCTCATTATTCGATCCTGTCTCAACATCCCTTCAAATAGGAAGGAAGCCCTTTTTAAATGAATTTCCTTTGCATGGGAGGCTGCATTCCTATGGAGAGAGGCTTTCAGGCTTTCTTATCCGGCAGCAGGGCGTTCATGTGTGCAAGGGGCATTG
>JBFYYH010000328.1:0-2629 GCA_041310125.1 Syntrophaceae bacterium
GCGGCCGGGGAACCGGCCGTCGGGGTTGTCCCGGGAACGGTGGCCGGGGTGGACGAAGCGGGGCTGCGCGTCGCGGCGGGGAGCGGCTGCGTTGTCCTCACGGAGGTGCAGCTGGAGGGAAAACGCCCGCTCCCGGTCCGCGAATTCCTCCGGGGCTGCCGGATTGCTGCGGGGCAGATCCTGGGGACGACGGCAGAAACCGAAAGTCCGGCCTGAAGGCCACCTGGACCTCGGCGGGCCGGATGAATCAAATCCGCCCTCAGCGACCGGCTGGCTGGCTAGGAGTCAGGGGAAGGGGATGAAACGGACCGGGGCGGCGAACCACGGAGGCGGGTGCATGGCGGCGGAGTGGGGGCAATCCCCGCGTCCGGGCGAAAAACACGGATCGGTGCTCCGGGAGAGCATCCTTTCTCAGATGCGCGGGAACCACGGACGTGAATGCTGAACAGGGAAAAACAAAACCGCCGCGAAGCGTCCGGCAGCTCGCGCTGGAGATCCTGAGCCGGATCGACCGCGAGGGGGCCCACGCAGAGCCTCTCCTGGACACAGCGCTTTCGGGAAGGGCGTTCGCGGACCCCCATGACCGGGGGCTCCTCACCGAGCTGGTCTACGGCACGCTGCGGATGCGGGGCCGCCTCGACTGGATCATCGACCGGATCTACCGCGGGGAGGCCTCCGCGCTGGAGACGGAGGTCCGGAACATCCTCAGGATTGGGATCTATCAGCTCCGTTTCACCGACCGGATCCCCGCCTTTGCCGCAGTGAACGAAGCCGTCGCCCTTACCCGGAAGTTCCGCCCCGCCGCGGCGGGACTGGTGAACGCCGTGCTCCGCAACACCCTCCGGCGGCAGGACGCGATCCCCTGGCCCGACCCGGCGAAGGACCCCGGGAAGGCGGTCTCCGTCATCCACTCGCACCCCCGCTGGCTCGTCGAACGCTGGTTTGAGGGGGTCGGGATCGAGGAAACGGCCGCGGTCTGCCGGGCGAACAACCAGATCCCGCCGCTGGCGCTCCGCGTGAACACGCTGAAGGCTTCCCGGAGTCAGGCGATGGCCGCTCTAACCGAGGAGGGAATCGCCGCCGACCCGGCCCCCTTCTCCCCCGACGGCCTGATCCTCTCCTCCGCAGCCCCCCGTCTCCGGGAGACGGCCTCTTACCGGGAGGGGCTTGTCCGGATCCAGGACGAGGCCTCGCAGCTCATCGCCCGCCTTGTCGCCCCCGAACCGGACGAGCAGATCCTCGACCTCTGCGCCGGTACGGGGGGGAAGACCCTCCACCTGGCCGCACTCATGCGGAACCGGGGAAAAATCGTTGCGGTCGACCTTCACCCCGGGAAACTGGCGCTGCTCCGGGAAGAGGCGAAGCGCCTCGGCGCCGCAATCGTGGAGACGCGGGACGCCGACGCTGCCGCACTGCCGGAGGAGTTTCTTGGCGCCTTCGACCGGGTCCTCCTCGACGCCCCCTGTTCGGGCCTCGGCACGCTCCGCAGGAACCCGGAGATCCGCTGGCGGATCGCCCCGGCGGACATCGAGAAATGCATGCAGACCCAAAGGCACCTCCTCGGGAGCGCCGCGGCGTGCGTAAAGCCGGGCGGCCGCCTCGTCTACGCCGTCTGCACCCAGACCCGGGAGGAGAACGAAGCCGTGATCGCAGGCTTTCTCGGAGAAAGGCCGGACTTCACCCTCACGCGGCCGAACCCCGCGGAGGGGATCCCCCCGGCGCTCGTCGGGGAGGACGGTTTCTTCCGGACCTTCCCCCACCGCCACGGCACGGACGGCTTTTTCGCCGCGCTTCTTGTCCGCTTGCCGTGAAAGAGAGGCTTTCAAGATGATCCAGGAAAGCATTTTTTATGAAATCGCCGCCATCCTGAGCCTGGCCACCCTGCTGGGGTTTGTCGGGCAGAAACTGCGCCAGCCCCTGATCATCATGTTTCTGGCCACGGGCATCCTCGCCGGACCTTCCTTTCTGGGATTCATCCAGAGCTACGACCAGCTCGAACTGCTTGCCCAGATCGGGATCGCGCTGTTGCTTTTCATCGTGGGCCTGAAGCTCGACCTGCACCTGATCCGCACCACCGGTCCGGTCGCCCTTGCGACGGGCCTCGGACAGATCATTTTTACCTCCGCGATCGGCCTGCTGATTGCCCTTGGACTCGGCATGACGCTGATCAGCGCCGCCTATGTCGCGGTCGCCCTCACTTTTTCGAGCACGATCATCATCGTCAAGCTCCTCTCCGACAAGAAAGAGATCGACTCCCTGCATGGCCAGATCGCCATCGGCTTCCTGATCGTCCAGGACATTGCCGCCATCCTCTCCCTGGTCGGACTGACCTCCCTCGGTTCGACGCTTGCCGCGGAGGATTCCGTCCTGATCACCTTCATCTCCATTGCGGCGAAGGGTCTGGGATTGCTGGCCGTCGTCGGTCTGTTGATGAAATTCGTCCTTCCCGCCCTGACCAAACGGCTGGCCCACGCCCAGGAGATGCTGGTCCTGTTTGCGATCGCCTGGGCCGTTTTTCTCGGCGCGGGCAGCGAAATGCTTGGATTCGGCAAGGAGGTCGGGGCTTTCCTGGCAGGGATTTCATTGGCCTCCACCGGCTACCGCGACGCCATCGGGGCGCGGCTGACGA